>URUT01000029.1 GCA_900551105.1 uncultured Mycoplasmatota bacterium | reverse complement strand
AGGAAAAAATTCAAAAACCCCCTCTATTTAATGTCTAAAATATTGACAAAGTCCCGTGGAAAACTTTTTGTATTTATGCTACAATATTTGTGAGGTGCAAATATGAAGTTAAATGTAATTATTCCCTGCTACAATGAAGAGGGAAACATTAGTCCCCTTTATGAAAAACTAGCTGAGACGCTAAAAGAAATAAAATATGAACTTATCTTTATTAATGATGGTTCAAAAGACAAAACTGAAGAAAAAATCAAAGAAATATATGCTAAAGACAAAAAACACGTCAGATTTATTAATTTCTCACGTAACTTTGGCAAAGACGCAGCAATGTATGCTGGCTTAAAATACGCAAAAGCTGAATATTCAGTTATCATTGATGGCGATTTACAACAAAATCCCAATTATCTACTAGAAATGATGAAATTCCTTGATGAAAATCCTGAATATGATCAAGTTGCTATGATTAACAAAAAAAGAAGCAACGAGTCATCTCTTGCTAAAATACTTAAAAACTGTTTCTATGCTTTCATAAATTCAATTAGTGATACTAAATTCAAAAATGGCGTATCTGACTTTAGAATGTTTAGAACTGAAATGGTAAAAGCTATTGTTTCCCTAGAAGAAAACAACCGTTTCTCAAAAGGTATCTTCTCTTGGGTAGGATTTAAAACTAAATATCTTCCATACAATGTAGAAAATCGCCATTCAGGCAAATCTAACTTTAATCTACTTAAATCATTTAAATACGCTTGGGATGGTATTGTAAACTTTAGCATTAAACCCCTAAGAATTGCTACTGTTATTGGTGCATTAACATCAGCTGGATCATTTATCTATTTATTAGTTCTAATAATTAAAACTCTAATCAAAGGAATTGATGTTCCTGGCTATGCTTCATTATTAAGCTTAATTCTCTTATTTGGTGGACTAAACTTACTAGCTATCGGCATTTTAGGAGAATACATTGCTAAAATGTACGTAGAAATAAAAAGACGCCCAATATATATTGCAAAATATACATTAGGCTTTGACGAAGATGACGTTCTATAAACTAGTTTAATCTAGTTTTTTTTATGAAGTAATTTCTCAGCATTTTCAGCATCATCCAAAAAGTCATCATATAAATCTTTAATAATCACGTTTTTATATGGATAAGATTCTCTTCTTCTTGTATTAAGTTCTAAAGATTTTCTTCTAGCTTCCATAATTTCTTGTTTTTGATTTACTGGCATAATAACCTGTCCACCACCAGAAATACATCCACCATCACAGTTCATAACCTCTACAAAATCAAAATCTTCCTCTTGCATTAACAAAGCAAGTAAATTTTTCATAGTACTTACACTTGCACATCTAACATTAGTTTTACCAATCTTTAACTTATATTCTTTATAAAATTTATTATCTTTTATATATACCTCATTATTATCTAAATCCTTACCAGTTTTAAAATAATACAAACACTTAAGTACTGATAATGTTACTCCACCACTTTTACCAAATCTTGTTCCTGCTTTAGTTCCTGCAAAATTATCAAAGTCTTCTTCTTTAACATCATCAAAAACAATCCCAAACTCTCTTATCATATTTGCTAGTTCACTAGTAGTAATTACCATATCAGTATCACCACCAATTATTTCAACTTTTTTACTAGTACAAGGAGTAATCGCAACTATAAAAACATCATCTAAAGAAATATCTTCATCTTTTAAATAATAATTTTTAAGCATACTAGACATCATTTCAATTGGACTTTTACAAGTAGAAATACTTGTTTTTAATTTTGGTAAATACCTCTTAGCATACATTACCCAAGAAGGACAACAACTAGAATAAAGAGTTCCATTTTTATTTTCTATTCTATCAAGTAATTCTTTGGCTTCCTCCATCGCTGTTAAATCAGCCCCAAAAGAAACGTCAAAAACATACGAAAAACCAAGTGCTTTTAACACGCCAACTATTTTTTTTTCTAAGAACTCTCCCGCTTCTTGGTTAAAAGCATCTCCTAATCCTACTCTTACTGCTGGACTAACAATTCCTATAACCTTTTTAGTCTTATCTTTTAATAAATCATAAAGTTTTAAATAGTCATACTTAGGAGTAAGTGCCGCTACTGGACACGTTAATATACAAGCACCACAGCTTAAACATATTTCTTTTTGTTCTGCACTCATTTGCATAACATTTTCACATGTTCTAGCACATGCCCCACAATTAATACACTTTTCTTCTATTCTATTTATTCCTAATTTATCAGTTATAGCTATTCTATTATAAACCTTTTCTTCGCTTTGAATAAGCTCAAAATCAAACAATCCACTAGCACAGTAAGGACAAACATAGCCATCAGGCATTTCTCCTAAATGAATAAAACCACAAGTTTTACATACATACTTCATTTGAAACTCTCCTATCATTTATATGATAGCAAAATGAAATAAAAAAAACAAATAAAATAAATTACTAATTTTTAAATTTATTTAAACATAAAGATAGCAATAACTCGCTATCTATTCTAGGTACTCAAGTAATATTCGCATTCATCCCATTTATAGCACAATCACTAAAAAAAATAAGTATTAATAATAGATAAATTAGACAAAAGTCTTTACTATTTTTTAGTACAATATCTAGTTAAATTATTTAGTAATCAAGAAATCAACAATAAAGGATCACAATTGATTTTTAGACACAAATTTATTAGATTTCAACACTTTAAGAAAAGATCAAATTCGGTTTATTGAAAAGAATAATGATACAGAAGTAAACGATTTATATAATCAAATAAGAAAAGAAAAAAGCGTAGAAAAAGGATTCTATTTGGTAGATATGGTGCAGTACCATTTATTAAAAATGATTTCAACTTATGGGAAAGAGATTAATGAAAAAAAAATTATTCCATTTCATTTGCAAAAAGCACCAATAAATTTAGTTAAAATGCTTAATACTGAAATGAATAAGCTTGATATAAATTTAATTAATAGCAATAAGGCCTACTATGTATTTGATACTGAGATTAATATTAAAAAACAATATCATTTCTAAAGCAAAAAAAATTAGCCAATGAAAAAATACTGTAATTATAACATCTACATCAAGCGTTGAAGTTTGGTTACTTCTTTATTAAGAATACACAACAGCACCTTTATTAATATTTTAAAATTAAAAACTATCAAATTAACAATAGTAAATAAATAAAAGCCATGGAATATTAAAAAAAAAGAGTTACCTCTATTTTCTAAATAAGTCACTATGACTACCAGTTGCAAAAAGTAATAACACTAACTCATTATTTTGTACTTTATAAACTAATAACCAATCGGGCTGTATATGACACTCATAACAATCTTTAAAAGTCTTATCATTAATTAGTTTATGATTTTTATATTTTTCGGCTAACTCTTCTCCATTCGCTATAACTCCAAGAACCTCCAAAAATAAGTTTTCATCTTTACCTTGTTTTAAAACTTTTTTAAACTCTTTTTTAAAACGGCTAGTAAATTGTACGTTATACCTCGTATTTTTTAAATCAATCATATTAAGCTTTTAAATCCTTTAACAAGTCATACATATTAGTATAACTTTTTGCTTTTATTTTGCCTTTTAATATATCTTCACCTTCTTGTAATGCCTCTAATAATTCTCTACTTGGTCTAGGATTTACTACATCAAATGGTACACCATCCCTATTTATTAATTGTTTTATTGCCATATTGACATACGTACTCATATTTAGACCCAAATTACTTAAAATACCTGTTGCTAACTCTTTATCTTGTCTATCTACTTGTACACTTATAACAGTTGTTAAACTTTCCATAAAACTGCACCTCTTTTTCTTCTAAAGAATAACATATTTTATATAAAATGTCAATCAACTATATAGTTAATATATTATATTTTATATAATATTAATATATATTATGTGACAAATATAAAAAAGTTATGTAAAAAAAACAACTATGACTCCATAATTGCTTGATAATACGCATTAACTTTACTAGACCATAAAGTACTTTCGGCATACTTACTATTCATTAACTCCGGCGTTGTTAACCCTTGAAGCCAATAATTATTATAAAGTAAATCTAAATAATAATTAATTCCTTCTTCTAAAGAATTAAAAGATAAATATGCCCCATTTCCTCTAAGACCACCAATGTTATTTTGATACTTAGTTAAATATGAGCATCCCCACTTACAACCGGTTTCTAAATTTACAATTGAAACTGCTAAGTAAGGATCTAATCCAGTCTTGATAGAATAATCTACAAAATAATGTCCAGTATTTTCTAAAGTATCATATAAGTTTTTATTTAATTTATCTATTAACTCATCTCTGGTAAGTTCATTAAAATAAACCTCTCTACCCATTTTAAATAAATCTTTAGTCTTCACATCTTCATCAAGTCTGATTGCTATAAGCTCATTTGTTGATTCTTCTTTTTTATCAAAATCTATTAAATATATCGCTGATATTAGTAATAATACTATAATTAAATAATGTTTATATCTTCTCATGTCTATCCTTTCAAACAATAAAACTATTATAACATTAATTAAAAGATATTTGCAAGAACCCCATAAGAAATTAGCATCATAATAATACTAGCCATTATTACACCTAAAGCTGCTGCTAAGAAGGCTTTCTTTTTATCCATTCTAAGAATTGTCGCAATTAAGCACCCTGTCCAAGCACCTGTTCCCGGAAGCGGCACACCAACAAATAAAACAAGTCCCCAAAAACCAAGTTTTTCTATTTTATCTTTTTTCTCATTACCTTTTCTTTCACAAAATAATACAAATTTCTTTAAAATATTATGTTTCTTCATAAAATCAAAAACATAATCTAAAAGCCACAAAATAAGTGGAATTGGAATTAAATTACCAATGATACTAATAATATATGCTGGCACTGGTGGAAGTCCAAGTAATGCAGCCGCAATAAGGCCTCCTCTAAGTTCTAGAATTGGCATTAATGAAATAATAAATACTAAAATATATTTACCTACTGCCTGAGTAGCTACGCCACCAAAAATTCCAATAAAGAATTCAACTAATTTTTTACTCATAAATCTCCCTTTTCTATTAACTTATTAAAAGCACATCTAACTGCAAGTTTACCATACTCATAAGAAAGTGAACCTTGCTGATATAAAATGTATGGTTCTCTAATTGGTGCATCACAAGATATCTCGATACTAGAGCCATCTACAAAAGAACCACTAGCCATAATAATATCATTATCATAGCCGGGCATCTCAGTTGGACACGGTGTAAACTCAGAATCTATCGCACTACTATTTTGAATACTCTTAGTATAACTAATAAGTTTATCTTTATCTCTAAAAAGAATTCCTAATACAATATCATCAAGATTACTATTAACTGTATCTAAATGACATTTCTTGCACATTAAATTAGTAAGTGCTTTAACCTTTAATGCAGAAACAACCGTTCTAGGAGCTAAATATAAACCTAATAAAAAATTTCTATTTTGTCCTAAACTTGGTCCTACCTCTTTACCTTGTCCTGGCACCGTTAATCTTTCACTAACTAACTGAATTAAATCTTTATTTCCTGCAACATAAGCACCATTATTAGCTATTCCAGCACCCAAATTCTTAATTAAAGAGCCAATCACAACATCAGCGCCTACCTCTGTTGGTTCTTTTAAACTGCAAAACTCACAGTAACAATTATCTACAAAGATGATTATTTTTTCATTAATTTTTCTAATAAACTTAACTACATCCTCTATTTGCTTAATACTTATAGTGTTTCTATTTCCATAACCAATAGATCTTTGAATATGAACAAGTTTTACCCCATCAAGACTATCTTTTATTTTTTCATAATCAAAATCATTATTAATTAAATTTATATAATCAAAATCTACACCAAAAGCTTTTAAAGAACTATCATTTTCTGTTATACCAATTACTGGATAAAGCGTATCATAAGGTAATCCTGTTATAGATATAAATTTATCTCCAGGTCTTAAAAGTGCAAAAAGTGAAACACTAAGAGCATGCGTACCACTAATAAACTGATTTCTCACAATGGCATCCTCAGCACCAAAAACCAAAGAATACACTTGCTCTATTTTATCTCTACCAGTATCTCCATAACCATAACCAGTAGTTCCATTAAAATCACTAGCACTTACTCTTGTCTCATGAAAAGCATCTAATACCTTTTTACTATTTTCATAACATATACCATCTAGAATTTTAAAAGTATCAACAAGCTCGCATTCACAATCACTAATTAACTTATCAATCATTTCCATAAAGTGTAATCACCTCATCATTTCTACTATCATCTAAAATTAATTTTTTAATAGTATCAGCTATTTTTTTCTTATCTACAAAATTAACACTTTTTCTATACTCTTCATCCATATCATCATTCATACTAGTATCAATCCAATCAGGACAAACTGTATTTAGTCTAATATCACAACTACTTAAATACTTAGCAAAATTATGTCCTAGAGAAATAAGCCCAGCCTTAGAAGCATCGTAATCCATACTCTCAGGATAATATGTGTTAATAGCATTAGTAGAAGATATGTTAATTATACATCCTTTAGTCATCTTCTTTATTCCATATTTACAGACAAGAAATGGTCCAATCAAATTTGTTTCAAGTACTCTTCTAAAGCTTAAAGCCGTCTTCTCTAGAGGATCTTTATCATCACATATAGCAGCATTATTAATAATAACATCCACTTTATCAATCTTATCAAACATTACCTTGACATCCTCTTCTAAAGAGATATCAGCTTTTATAGTTTTTAAACCATAATTCTTCTCAAGAACCTTAGCTTCATTTTCACTCTTATTATAATTTACAACAACATTATGCCCAAGCTCATTAAAATATAAAGCTAAATACCTTCCTAACCCTCTTGCTCCTCCAGTTATTAAAATTTCCATTTTTCCTCCAAAAAAAGGAACATAATTTTATTATTCTATTCCTTTATAATTCTTAGCATCACTAATATTTTTAAAATCTAATTTTTCTACATGTTTAATCTTCTTATTACCAACTAAATAAATATCTATCTCATCTTTTACATAATCAACACTATCTTCTTTAAAATCATCACATTTCTTATGTAAATTCTTAGCATCTTCTTTACTTATATTACTAACATTTAATAAAACCACATTCTTTTTACTTTCAGAAATAAACTTATCAAGTGCTATATAATTAGATATATTAGTATAAGAAATATTATTATTTACAATTGCCACATAATTACTCTCTTTACTATTATAAAGAGTATCAAACTCTGAAGGATTAATATTTGAATATTTAGAAAAATCTATATTTATCATATTTTCATATTCTTCTAAAGTTAAATTATTATTTTTAATAAATTCATTCTTTCTAACTTCATCTATACTTGAATAAAATACTCTATCTTCTCCATTAACTGAAATCTTTAATTGATTTTCATCAAAACTTGCTATGTATATTTTATTACTACTTATATTACAATTTAATTTTATAACATTAATACTACGATTATATCTAAAAGTACGACATGTTTTATATTCATCTATTTTTTCATCACTAGAAGCATTAACAAAAGAAAATTCATTATCTCTAAAATTCATCTTTCTTAATGTATCATTTTCATATATATACCAAGAATTATTATATAAAGTTTTATCCAGTTCATCACTAAAATCATATATTAATAATCCAAAGATAAATAACCCAATTAGTATTATTATTAAAATAATATTTTGTTTCATCCATTTCACCTACTTAAGTAAAAAATATAAGATTACTATAATTCCTAACCCAATTCTATAATATCCAAATAATGTAAAATCATTCTTTTTAATATATTTAAGTAAGAATTTAATCGCTATAATAGAAACTATAAAAGCTGTAATCATTCCAACCACAAGTATTATAAGTTCACTTGTCGTAAAAGTAAAGCCAAATTTAATCAATTTTAGTAATGAGGCTCCTCCCATAGCTGGAAGTGCTAGAAAAAATGTAAAATTCGCAGCTACGCTTCTTTCTAAACCTATTATTAAACCACCTAGGATTGTAGCCCCACTTCTACTTGTTCCCGGTATTAAAGCTAGTACTTGAAATAGTCCCACTTTTATCGCATCTAAATAAGATATCTCTTTTGTAGTTGTTACCCTAGCTTTTTTATTTTTATGCCATTTTTCTATTATTATAAACAAGATACCATAAATGATTAACATTGTTGCTACTGTCCAAGAATTATAAAATTTACTATTTATATAATCATCAAATAAAATACCAGCTATACCAATTGGTATTGAACCAACTATTATTTTTCCCCATAAATTAAAAGTTTCTTTTGTATCATTTTTGCTTTTCCCAAATCCCCAAGGAAATAAATCTTTAAAATATATAACTACAACGGCAAATATTGCCCCTAACTGAATAACAACTTCAAACATTTCCCAAAACTCTGGCGAAACATCTAAACTTAAAAATTCATTAGCCAGTATCATATGTCCTGTACTACTAATCGGTAACCACTCAGTAATTCCTTCTATAATTCCTAAAATTATAGTCTTTATGATGTTAAATAACATATCGTCACGCTCCTAAAATATTATAACATATTAATAATATATATAAACAAAAATCACTAAACTTTACTTATTCTTTTTATTATACTGAATATTATACATTATTTTTAAAAGTAACTTATATGGTAAAAATCTAGCAAGAAATACACCCAATTTTATTTTTAAACCAGGTATAATTATCATTTTACCCTTAAGAGCTTTATCTACTCCATACTTTGCCACGTACTGACTTGTTAAACTACTAGTATTAAAATGTCCTCCAGCAACTTTATTAAAATTAGTATCTACTGGCCCTGGGCAAAGCACTGAAATTTTTACTTTACTATTTTTTCTAGAAAGTTCTTCACTAATCGCCATGGTAAGCTTTAAAACATAATTTTTAGAAGCATAATAAGTACTTAAATAAGGACCCACTAAAAATCCCGCAGAAGAAGCCACGTTTAATATATGCCCACTATCTCTTTTAATAAAGTCTTTTAAATAAAGTTTAGTTAAAACATGAACACTTTTAATATTTAAATCAATCATTCTTAACTCTTTATCTAAATCAGTTTCATCAAAATAGCCAAATAACCCAAAACCAGCATTATTAATTAAAAAATCTATTTTCTCATTCTTAGTATCTTCATAAAGCTTATACATATTATTTACATCACATAAATCATAAGCGTAATACTTTGCTTTATTTAAGCTACCACATAGTTTTTTTAACTTTTCCTCATCTCTAGCAACTAGTATCAGTTCATAACCTAAAGAATCTAAATAAATAGCCATATCCTTACCAATACCACTACTAGCACCAGTTATTAAAGCCTTCATATTTTATCCCTCCATTTTTTATTTATAAACCCGGTAGTAAACATTAAAAGAGCAAAACTAATCATAAATGCTCCAATAACATCTGAAATATTATGAACGCCTAAATAAACCCTACTTATCCCAATTAAAACAATTAGTAATGATAAAATAATTGATATTATATATTTAAGTATCTTATTTAGTTTGCTATTAAACACAAGATATATAATGAAAGCATAAAATGATATAGCTGCCATAGAGTGCCCACTAGGAAAACTATAACCAGTTTCTTCTACTAGCCATAACTTATGAGGCCTAGGAACTTTTAATATAGCTTTAATAACATTATTAAGAATCGTTGATATAATCACGTTGCAATCTAAAAACACAGTTCCTTTATACTTAAATAGTAATGCCATAAGAGATACTACACATAAAATAATAGTTGTCTTCACGCTCGCAAAATTAGTAATAAATTTCATAAAGCCTGTCAAAGAATTACTTTTAAAAGCAATAACCTTTTCATAGACATAACTATCAAATACAGTAAGTACTCCTTTTTTTACTAGTACTGCCCATATAATAAATAATAATACAAATATACTTCCTAAAATAAAATTTAAATTTTTTCTATATTTCTTCATAAAATAATTATAATGCAAAAAAAACAATTTTACTAGCCTTTAGTAAAGTTCCGAACAAACACCACTATCAGGTCTATAAAAACAATGATTCTTATAACTACCAGCAAATGGCTGATCATACCAAGTACTCTTACAAGAAGCTCTACCAGGAGCATAAAACCACAAACAATGAGTTGCTGGATAATAGTACTCTCCCTTTAAACATCTTTTAGCTAATTCCTTTTCTTTTGTAGTTGAAGCTCCATTAAACAATGAACTATTAACTCCCGAAAAACCACCAGGTGACTGATAAACAACATCATTTATACTTCTAATATTTTTAAAAGTATAACAATTAGCTATTGCTCTATTTACAATTACATTTCCTACCATTAGCATGCCTAAGTTTCCTTCCGCTAAAGCTTCTGCTCTCATTAGTCTTGCCATCAAGTCAAGCTCTTTTGAAGTATAATTAATTAACATATAAACCACCAATAAAATATATGTTTTTTCTCTTGAAAGATTACAAGCCTTATGCTATAATCTAAGTGTTCCGTACCTAGGGGTGTGGTATAATGGTAGCATAGGAGTCTCCAAAACTTTTGATGGGAGTTCGATTCTCTCCACCCCTGCCAATTAGAAATTTACTCCATTGGAGTTCACATACAAAAACCGTGATTAATAACTTTCACGGTTTTTATTTTATTAAAATTAATGAAATATCTTTAATTTAATAACCTCTTTCTAAATTACCTTTCACTATAAATACAATTGAAATATCTAAAAAGTTACAAAATAAATTATAAATGTGAAACTTTTTTGATAAAAATGTTTTAAAAATGCTTCACACAAACGTTAGTACTCTATTTGACTAAATACTAAAAAAACTGAACATCATAAAATTCAGTTTTAATATAACATTATTCTCTTTCTTTTTGGCATTTAACTAAAAAACCATAAACAAACAAGAAACTAATCATTAAGAATACAAAATAACAAATAAAATAATAATAAATATTTATATTATTAAATAAATAAAAATTAAAATATAAATATTGACTAATTAAATTGTTAAATAAATTACATAAATAATGCATTAAATAATAAACAGCACAAATAATAGGTCCATATAAAATAATCCTATCTATACTATAAATAAACAACAAATCTAATTTACTAAGTCCATACTGAGCAAAAAATATAATTGAGTTTTTTTCACCAATAAGACAATTTTTAGTATACAAATATATAAAATAGATAATTAAAAGACTCGCTATAAATCCTAAAATAACACACAATACTTTAACAAGAGTAATAGCTCCACTATATTCATATATTAAATCTGAATAAACTGTAATAAAATTATCTTCTTGTAAATTATAATCATCTATTATTTCTTTGGCATCTTTACTATTAATTACAAAAAATGAAATGTTATCTTTCAAATTTGAATTTAATCTAGTGAGCATCTTTTCATTCATATAAATACTATTATATTTAATAATTTCATCAGAATAAAAATTATAAAGTCTGCCCATTCTATCATTAGATACATTTTCTTTGGTTTTCAAAACCTCATAATCACTTAAATCCTGTAATAGTACACCCTTAATAACAAACGACTCATCATTCAAATCAATTTCAGAATTCAATATATCTGCCATGTTATTTGGATATATCACTGACTCGTCACTTAAAATTATTCCAAATTTTTTAAAAAGTTCAAACTGCGTTTCCGTTATCACTATTTCATTATCTTTTAAATTTTTCTCGCCATAAACATTTAAATTTTTTAAACTTTTCATATCGCTTACTAAAGGATAATCTATATTTTCAAAATAAAATAAACTGCTTTGTGTAAATGATTTATCGCTTATCTCAAATTTAAAATTTTGATTTAAATTAATGTAATTTTTAAATGCATGATCGTTATTAGTTAATTCAACAAATAATTTATTATTTCTTATAGAATTATCAATGTCTAATTCCACAGTATCTTTACAAACAATTTGCACACAAAACATTAAAATAATTAACAAAAAAATTTCTAATAATAAACTAATAATCAAATTAATAACATTGTTTTTTAATACTTTCAAAACATACTTTATCATTGTCAAATTAAATTTTGAACCACAAAAATTAACTTGTTCAGCTGAATTTTCCTGCACATTGTTATAACTTATCTTTTTGATTTTGCCTTTCTCTAGTTCAATGTAAACATTAGCATCATCTTTACAAAAAATAATATTATGTTCTACTAAAATAACTAACTTTCTTTTACTTATTTCTTTTAAAACACTATAAACTATTTTCTTATTATTATCATCTAACGATCCAAATATTTCATCGCACAAAATTATAGAAGAATTTTTATTTAGTACCCTTTCTATTTCAACTAATTTTGCTTGCCCTCCCGAGATCTCGTCTATTTTTTTATTATCAGGAACCATTGAACTAAAATCATCTTTATTATTTCTATTAAAAATCTTTTTATTATCACCAACATTTAACTTATCAATTAAAGAATGTTTTTGTGAAATATACCCAATGTTCTTAAACGTATAATTTTTAATTTTCTTTATATTTTTATTATCATATAAAATCTCACCAGAAAATTTTCTATCATAACCAGCTAATATAGAAACTAAGGTTGATTTTCCTGATCCATTATGACCTGTAATAACAATAAGCCCCGCACTTGGTAAATTAAAACTAACATTGTCTAATGCAACATACCCATCTTTATATTTTTTAGTTAAATTCTTTATGGTCAATAAATTACTACTCATTTCTTAAAACCCCTTTACGTTTTTTTAAGTTATACACAAAATTAGCTAAACATCCAAAAATTGATAAAGCTAATATCAAAATTATATTAATATCAAAACAAAAATCAAACGGTCTTAAATAAAATAGTGCCTTTCCTTGAATATATTTATTTAATACTATCACCAAAATCTCTAAAAAAGACACAGATAAAAGTATAGGAATAAAACTACTAACCATTGTTATTAACAAATAATATAAACATAATTTATTATTAGATAAACCTAACCTATAAAGTGCATATATATTTTTACTATCTTTCTTAGTTAATAATTTAAAGAATAAAAATGAAACAAAAAATAATAATAAATAAAATACCCAAACTAACTTTTTTAATATCTTTCCAATAAATATTGGCTTATATAATATCCTTGATAAAGCCATGCTATAATGAGTACCCACGACATCAAAAGTTCCATCAGCCATGTGAATTTTACTATTCTTATTTATCTCACTTAATATCTCATAAGCCTTATCAATATCCTTTACAAAGTAAAATGCATTTTTACTTAAAGTAGTATTTACAGTGTACCCATTAGCTTGAATATAATCAAAAAAGCTTTCATTTACTAAAATAACCAATTTATATATACTTACTTTATCTAGAAACAAATCTTCCAGTTTAGCATTAGTATTTAACCCATTCTTGATATCCTCAAATAAACTTAAATCCTGCAATAAAATTCCGGTAATTTGCACTGGCAAACCATCTCCAATAATAATCTCTTTATTAAGCAGCTCATTTATATTTTTAGGTTTATAAAAACCTTCTGAAGTTTCTACCCCATAATGCAATATTTGCTCAGCTAAGATTTGATATATTACAATTTGATTATCCATAACCGGCAAACTACCAATTATTCCATTTTGATTAAAATCATCATTATACACATATAAATTTAAATGCCCTTCTTTTACATAGTAAATATTAGTGCTATTATCATTTAAATCTTCAAAAAAGCGCAAAATAGAACCATTTTTTTCATAACAATAACCATGTAAAAAATTATTATTTTTTCCCGTATCTGAAATTATAAGAGTGTTATCATTTTCATGTTTTAAAATATCTAACTGCACATTTGCTAAATTCAAATCACCAAATAAACTAGTTAATAGCAATATAAAACTTACCAAAAAAAGAAAAAATCCATTTAATAAAATACTCTTTATATTATTTTTTAAAAATCTTAATACATTTAAATAAACAAACCTTCTTTTTATGTTGTGAGGCTTATTAGATATTTGTTCTTGACTATTTTCATTTATAACATCAGTGGTAATTTTTTTATTATTTATTGTTAAAACAACATCTGCAAACGAAAGTGCAAACTTATCATGAGATACAATTATAAACAATTTATTTTTACTTAATGATTTAACATGTTTCATAATCATTCTTTTAGATTCTTCATCTATTGAGGAAAACGTTTCATCAAAAATAGTAATTTTATTTTCTTTCAGTAATTCTCTAATAATGGAAATTTGCTGTCTTTCACCACCACTAAGATTACGAATTTTCTTATTTTTTAAGTAGCTCAAACCAAAATTATCTAATGCTACATCTATTTTTTTCTCATCAATATCATATATATCTAAATTATTATAAACACTTTGATCTTCAAGAAAAAACAAATCTTGTGATACATACCCTATTTCATTTACATGGACACTATCATAATCACCAGCATAATCATTATCATAACCAGTTAATATATTAAGGAGCGTTGTTTTTCCAGTACCATTTTCCCCACTTAAAACAACAATTCCCGTACTTGGCAAACAAAAACTAGCATTTTCAAAAATAATAACATCTTTATATTTTTTAGTTATATTTTTAAACTGTATCATATCTTACACATCCTACTTTAATTTTAACAAAAAAAATAGTTTATTAAAACAAAAAAATAGTTCATACATGAACTAAACTTTATAAATTTGCTATAAATTCTTTGTGGTCTTTATCTACTACGCCAGTTTCAACATTAAGACCTAATTCATCATGAAGAACGCTAACTAAATCACTTTGTAATTTTAAGACTTCTTCTTTATTAGAAACAAATCCATCAATTGGAATAAAGAAATCTTTCGCATTTTCAGTAACCTTACTATTTTCTCCCTGTCTCCAAGTCCATCTTCTAGTTTTAATATCATTTCCTGAAGCATATACAAATTCTCCTTCATCAGCATGTTCTACCTCCGTAGAATTAAAAGGTACAAAAACATCATCAGTAGTAGCTTTTCTTATCATAACCTCACCATTAGTAAACTTAGAAATGTCATGAACCCCAACTGGAATATGATATTTTAATGATAAAGCATTTCCTAAATCAACAATTGGATTAATAGATGGAATACTATTACCTTTAGATATTCTAGTCATCAAAGCTTCTATTGAGCACATAAATTTATTAGGATTAATTCCTAAACTTCTAAAAGCTTCTCTATATGGTTCTATCCAAGTCTCTTCTTTAATTTTAACGTTTAAAAACTTTTCTTGAGCTTCTTCTAAACTATTTTTAAATAATTCATTAATTTTGTCATAGTTAACACTATTATCAAAATTCTTTACGACTACTACCCCAAAAACAGCATCTGGTACTAAATTAAAAAAATCTTCACTAACAATAAACTTCATAATAAACCTCTTTCCATATTATTTAATTTAAAAAGAATAAATACATGTATTACTTATTCTTCTTTTTCTTTTTATCAAAATATAAACTATTTAATATTTTAACCTTAATACCCTTTTCAAGTGCAAATTGTTTCTTAACACCCTCAGGTAATCTCTTTTTATAAACCTTCATAACAGCCTCCTTTTGCCCTTTAATGCAAATATTATAACACGTATAATTTTAAATGTAAATTGATGGAATTTCTGCAATCATCAAT
>URUT01000028.1 GCA_900551105.1 uncultured Mycoplasmatota bacterium | reverse complement strand
AAAATGTATAAAAAAAATAGATATTTCTATCTATTATTACTCATATTGGTAGCGAGGGAGGGACTCGAACCCCCGACATATCGGGTATGAACCGATCATTCTAGCCAGCTGAATTACCTCGCCATAAATCAAGTAAGCAATATAATAGTATCATAAATATTGTTAATTGACAATACTTAACACAAAATTTCCTTAAAAAAATGCCTAAATTACCATTTCTTTATCAATTTTGGTATCTTTTTCATCATATTGCTTACTTTTAGTATATCCATTTATTGTAAATTCATTTCCGTATTTTTCAATACCTTTATTTATTGCTTTCCAATCATTTGAATTTTCCTTTAAAAAATCTTTTATCTCATTATATAAATCATTTTCTTTTATTACTGCTTGTCTTAAATTTAATAATTTGTATGGTATTTCTTCAAAAGTCGGATCAGTTTCCATATTATAATATTTTTTTAATAAATCAGTTATTTTATCTGAATCTGTATATAATCTTCCTGATAATACAGTAGATAACTCCACAAAATTTATTACAAATTTATTATTTTTTTTATTATCAATTTTCTTTTGGTAATTAGGAACTTCTTGTTTTGCTTATGTTAGTAAAAATTATTGTAATGCACTATCAGTAAAAAATTGTAGTCAATGCAGTTTTTACAAATCAAAACAAGAAGTTCCTAATTACCAAAAATATTTATTGAATAGTAAAAAAGGAGAAAATGAAAAAAATGAGAAATAATATTGAATTAATACTATGGTCTATCCTTACAGGACTATTACTATGCAACTCATTTGAGATAGCAACAAATATTTGTGATAAGATGGAAATACCTTATGATCTATGTATAAGTGTCGCAAGTATAGGCTTTAGAGCAAAACTAACTATTGTATTGTGTATTGCTATGCTAGTTGTATTTTATAAAAGCACACATTATATTGCTAATTTATTAGGAAGATTGATTTATTGTTAAATTGTTAAATAGTCGCTAGTACAGGACTATTTTTATTTTGTCTAAAAAATATAATTAAAATTAAATAAGTATAAATAAACATAAATAAAAAAAGAGAATTTAATAAAAAATTCCCTAAAATTTCCCTGAAAAAATTTTAAAAAAAGAATTTGCAACTTTGCAAACCCTTATAAAATCTAGTAAAAATTGATTTTTAAATTTATAAATTAAGTCAGTGGCTAATTAGGTATGAACCGGATGCTCTAGCCAACTGAGCTACACCGCCATATCAAATGAACAAATTAAATATACCATAAGAATAACTCATAATCAATATAAAATTATTAAAAATTTAAATTTTTTACAAAATAAAAAGACAACTACTATCACGTAATTGTCACTCTTCTGCTTGAATAAGACTCTTTATATCATCACTATTCAAATACTTAGTCGTATTATCCTCAAAAAATAATTTAACACTAATACCTATTACAAAATTATATTGATTATATAATGTAATTGAATACTGGTTAACTATCTTCTTTTCAAACAAACTACTAAAATCTAATGTATTAATTTCTAAAAATTTCTTCTCATACTCATCGCTTTCACCATCAACGCAGCGTTCAAACTTATAAGTATAAACATCTTTCCAATCATCATCTTTAGGTGTCATACTAGCAACAGTAAAATCTAATTGTTTCTTAGATAACAACGATTCAGTATCACTAACCTCTAAAGTTACATCTTTAGTAGTCTTATTACCATATTTATCTTCAACAACAATTTCTAAATTATACTCACCAACTGCTTTATTTAAAGTAGCATAACTCTCTTTTTTATAAGAAGTTGTGCACGGTAAACTTAAATCATCACAAGTTTCTAAAAACTCATAAGGCGAAAACTTTTCATTCACGCCAACCGTAATTTTTTTCACAGTAACCACTGGCGGTGTTGTATCCTTTACATAAATTTTCCCCTTCTTACTGACATCGCCCTTTACTAGACGAAAACTATATTCACCAGCTAAATACGTTTCCCCTTCTTCATTAGTTAAATTATCAGCAAGTTTTAAAGTATACCCATCAGTATTTCCCTTAGCATATACACTTAAATCCTCACTAGGTTTTTCGCCAAGTTCTATTATCACATCATTAATTTTAATAACTTTATTATAATATTCTTTATAAAAATAATAACCACCAGCTCCTAAAAGTATTAGTAAAACTAGTACAAACGCTACTACTTTTTTAGGATTGGAATCCTCAAAATAAAAATCATTATCCATTAAATCCACCTCGCAAAATAAATATTTCTTGTATACCCACTTTCATAAGCATCATATATCCTAAAAATCCCACTAATAAAAACTTGCTCTTTAGTTTCTCCATCTAATACATTAATATTTAAAATATCTTTCTGTAAAGTCTTTCTAAACACATAATCATCAATATACTTATTTAAAATCAAATCTAATCTTTGTGCCTTTGCAATATCCCTTTTATTAGTAACATCTACATTAAATATATAATCTCTATATAACATAATTAATTTTTTAGAAATAACATCATCCTCATAAAACTCAAAATTTATAATTTTATAAAAATAAGGACAATAGCTAAGAATTAACTTTTGTTTTCTCATTTATCTCACCTATACTATAAATGATTATACCATAACTCAAAAAAAAATACACTCTTTTAGTGTATTTCATGTCCACATTTTGAGCAAAATTTTCCACCAGTAATTTCTGCACCACAATTAGTACAAAATTTACTTTTCTTAGTAGTTTTAGTTTCACTAGTATCTTGTTTAGTCTCAGTATTACTATTACCACTAACTGTACTATTAACTTTATCTTCAGGTATAACTCCATATTTGCTAACCTTACGATCAACAAATGTAGCATCACCAAATGCAAGAATTGGAATGAATATTACAGGTATGAAAGTTAATCCAAAAGCATAACCAATTGGTTCTTTACCCATCTTAATTGCTAAGTTATAATTTACACAAAAATTAGCAAATAACACAACTAAGCTACCAATTCCCGGAATAAGTGAACCAAATAAAATGATTAAAAATGTCCACCAAACCATTCCAGTAATATCAACTAATACCCAAACATTATAAAGTGGAATAATTCCTTCCCAACCTTCTCTGCCACATTTTTTAAATAACTTCCAGTATGCTACTATCATTAGCACAAGTAAAGGTAATCCAATAAAACAAGCGATAATAACAGCAATAAAACCTAAAGCCAAAAATGATTCTACCATAATTTTAACACCTCACTATAAACAGTATATTACAAAAAAATCTAATTAACAAGAAAAAAAGTTAGTTTTCTTCACTAACTTTAATAATTTCTTTTCCCTTATAAAAACCACATTTAGTACAAGCACGATGAGGTTTAATTGGTTCGCCACAATTAGGACAATTGATAAATCCAGCAGCAACCTTCTTTAAATGGGTACGACGCATTCTCTTTTTAGTTTTACTAGTTCTTCTAAATGGAACTGCCATAACTCCTCACTCCTTCCATCAATCTATTCTTTTTCTTCCAAACTCCAGCCTTCACCGCTGGTAGCTTCATAAAAAACTCCCTCTTTAACAACTCTTATCGGAATTTCCAATACAATATTTTCCCATAAAATGTCCAATAAATCAAGATAAAATTCATTTTTTATCATTTTTTCATCAATAACATCAGTCGCCTTAGTATCAAATGGAACTGAAACATCTTCTAAACTTACTGCACAAGGCATTATTAACTCGCCTTTTAAATTTAAGTCTAACTCTATTTCATCCTCATAGTTAACAAATACTCTACCTTCTACACTTACATCACTAATTCTTCTTACACCTGATTTTTCATACATTTCTTTAGGAATAACAATTTTTTCATTAACATCTAAGCTTCCATAAGCATACAATTTTCTTAAATCAATTCTCATAACTACTTCATTCTATTCATTTGCTGCATTAACTGTTTCACTTGCTTTTGACTAGGTTTTCTACCCATTCCACTCATTAATGTTTCAATCATCTTTTCATTAATAGGTGGATTCTTCTTAAAGTACTTAAGCATATACTTCTTGCAAGCAAAAAAACCAACAGCAGCTCCTATAATAATACCAATTAATATCATTAATATATCATGCCACATTCTTCACCACTCCTAATCGTATTATACACTATAATCCTACTCATAAACAAGCCTTAAATTACTAAAATTAGATAACCAAAAATAATCCCTATTTTCAAAATCTATAATAAAAATATTTGGTAATCTATTTAATATACTTAAAAAAGTACTATTAATTTTATTACTCTTTAATATCATAAAACTACTTTTTACAATTAACTTACTAACTTCATCAGTATAATAATTATTATACATGTGGGTATTACCATAAACACTATAACCATCTTGATTACTAAGCTTAGCCTTAACAAAAGACGTTATATCTCTTTTCTTTAACACATCAGTAAAAGTAAAATATTCATTATATAAATAATCTATATTATTTGAAGTACTAAGTTTAATATTTAAATAAGCCGTATATAGATTATTCGGAATATTCTTTGTTAATCTACTATAATCATTATTTACCTTAAAAATATAAAAAGTTCGCATTTCTATCACCCGAACTTAATATATAATAAATAAAGTGCAAAATTTGTCGTATATTATCTTTTTTTAGAAGTTTTATTATTAGTTTCTTTAACTACCTCTTCATAAACAGCATTTAAAGTAATATTACTAGTAACTCCTTCATCAAAATCATACTCTTTCCCATCAAGTTCCCAGTATTTAAAAGTATAGCCTTCCTTTTGAGGTTCTCTTGGCTTAGTCGCCTTCTCACCCTTTTTAATAACTTCTACATTAACTAAATCACTATCGTTATTTTCATTAAATGTCACATTAAACTCCGGCTTAATAAATACTAGTGAATAAATAAACACTAAAGCCACAACAACCGTAACATATGCTAATATCTTATCTTTCATTCTATCTACTCCTTAAAATTAAATATATAATCTAGTATCTTTACTTCATCACCAATTTTAGCTCCAGCTTTAGTTAAAGCCTCTTCAACGCCAATTTTCTTAAGTTTATGAGCAAACCTTAAAACACTCTCATCTTCAGTAAAACGAGTCATCTTAAATAACTGTTCAACCTTTTCACCCTTTACAACCCAAATACCATCTTCTTTAGCTATTGTAAACGGCTTTTCACTTACAAACTTATACTCCTTAAAGCTATTCATATCTTCTTCTACTACTGATGCACTAGTCTTAACTAATTCATTTAAGTCCTTAATTAAAACATCAATACCTTCATTGTAAATAGAACTAATTGGATAAATTTTCTCATTAGGATATTTCTTTTTAAAAGTTTCTAAATTTTGCTTAGCACCCTCTAAATCCATTTTACTAGCTATAATCACGCTTGGCTTCTTAAGTAGTCTTTCATCATAAGCTTTAAGTTCATTAATAATAATTTCATAATCATTAATTGGATCTCTGCCTTCTGATCCACTCATATCGACTACATGCGCTATAACTTTACATCTTGATGTATGTCTTAAAAACTGAAAACCTAAACCAAGTCCACTACTTGCTCCTTCTACAAGTCCCGGTAAATCAGCAAGCACAAAAGTATCATCATAAACTCTAACTACCCCTAAATTAGGACTTAATGTCGTAAAATGATATGCAGCAATCTTCGGAGATGCATTACTAATAATACTAAGTAAAGTACTCTTACCAACACTAGGAAAACCAACCAGTCCCACATCAGCAAGCATCTTTAATTCGCATTTTATTTCAATTTCTTCTCCTGGTGCTCCAAGCTCACTCATCTTTGGTGCTGGATTATCATGTGTAGCAAAAGCTCTATTACCTTTACCACCTCTACCACCATGAGCAATAATCTCTCTTTGACCATCAGTAACCAAATCACAAATAACCTCACCAGTATTTTTATTACTTACCACAGTTCCCTCTGGCACCTTGATAATTACATCTTCGGCATTAGCTCCATTTCTATCAGAGCCTTTACCATTAACACCCTTATCTCCTTTAATAATCTTTTGCATCTTCAAATCTATTAAAGTTCTAAGTGACTTATCTACCTCAAAAACAATATTTGCCCCATGGCCTCCATTACCACCATTAGGTCCACCCATTGCTACAAACTTTTCTCTTCTAAAAGATGTACAACCATCTCCACCTTTTCCAGCAATAAGTTTTACATAAACCTCATCTACAAACAAATCCATCACCTCCAAATAAGACCTATTTTAACAAAATAATTAATTTAGTTCAATAATAGTACACCCTAAATTAGCAAAATCTATATGCATACTCTTAACTCTTTTATCTTTCCTAAACAAAAGAAAAATCTCATCTTTTAAAATACCATTCCCAATACCATGAATTACTACTATTTTTTTATTATTTAACTTTAAATTATCATTAATAAAATCACTAACTGGCAAATATACTGTATCTCTAGTATATCCATGAACATCTATCTTAGGAAGTATCTCTAAAAATGGATTATTCACTCTTTGTTTCCTCTCCTTCTTGCTTTGGTGTAGCACTTTCATTTGCATTTTGCGCATCACTTTGTGCTGGCTTACTTTCTGTTTTTTCTTTATCATTTACGCCTTCTATCTTGATATTTAAAACTTTCAAAACATCATTAAGCATTGGTATTCCAGTTACACCATACTTTTGCATAGCAATCGCTGCTGTCGTATTAGCTATTTTCATAACTACATCTTTATCAAACCCATTTATTGTTCCAAAACAGTACGCTGCAAAAAAAGCCGGTCCTGCATTAGTATCATCTACAACATTTGTCTTAACTGCTGGAAGCATCTTTACATCTCTATCTTTAGCATACAAAACTCCCTTATCTTTTAGGGTAACCACATAATCAGCTTTATTTAAATCTTTAATCTTTTGAAAGAAATTAACCATTGCTTTGTTCTTACCAATTTCTAAATCAAGTTTCGTTAAAGCCTTAGCAAAAGCACTATTAGCAACTACATAATTACATCTCTTACTAACATTATAATATTCTTGACTAACCACATTCGCAAGTAAAATAAACTTAGAATTAGGATAGTTATTTAAAGCTGCAAGAGTTCCTGGCATATCAGTTCCATCACTTATAATAAAATCCGGATTAAAATCATACTTATACTTAACTAAATTATAATCCATCACTTGTTTTAAAGAAGTACTGCTACCATTTTCTTTATTTATTAAAATATAATTTAAACTAGTCTTATGTTCATAATTAATTTCTAAATATTTAACATTAATATTTAAAGCCTCAAGATCAGCCTTAACCCTTTGACCACCTGCATCATTACCAACAACGCCAGTAAAAGTTACATCTACGCCCCACTTAGCAAGAAGCTCAGCAGTATAAATACTAGCACCACCAATAAGCTCATACTTTTCTTTTACTAAATTTTTACTTCCTTCAACAATAAATTTATCAGTCGGAATTATTACATCATAACTAGGTTTTCCAATAACTAATACTTTCACTTTTAATCACCTTCATATTCTATAACAATTATATTATAAATTTATTAGTTAAACAAGAGTTAAAATTATTCCAAGAGAAAAGCAACCCACACGGGTTGCCCTCTAAAGTCAAATGGTGTCCTCGGCGCGATTCGAACGCGCGACCGTACGCTTAGAAGGCGTATGCTCTATCCAGCTGAGCTACGAAGACAAATAAACTGAACAAGAAGATTATAATACATTTTTTCTTCAAGTTCAAGTCATTTTTTATCAAAAATCCATATATTTTTTATATTTTGTAATCAAACCCACATGTTCCTTAGCTAAATGCGGCTTAATTTGAAATACACCAGGAAAACAATTGCCCTCTATAATAACTGGCCCTTTTGGTGTAATTGCTACATCCCAGCCAATATACCTAACATCATTTACAACGCTAGCAGCTTTAATCACCATCTCACAAGCTTCTTTATAAAAAGGAACTTTAAAACCAGTAATCTTCTTTCCCGTAATCGGATGAATTTCATAAATATCATCATTTCTATCAATTGCGGGAACTATTACTACGCCCTCATCATCTATAAACGTATACATCGAACCACTAGAAAAGTTATCAGTTACTCCCCCATTACCAAGCTTAAAAACACTATTTAAAACATAACCATTTACCCCATCAAAAAAGGTAAATAATCTAAGTGAGTTAACCGCTCCCTCATATAATTCATTAATTTCCTCATGCTGAGTAATAACCTCTTCAAGAAGCAATTGTTTTTTAAGTATCAAAGAAGCAAATACCTCATCTAAATTAGTATCATCTTTAATAACTATTTTCTCTACACCCTTACCACCATCACCATCTATTGGCTTAGCAATAAAACTCTTATGCTTACTTATAAACTTCTTAAAAGCGCTAAAACTTTTCTCATCAATAACTAAATAATCTCTCTTTAAATAATCTTTAAAAAGTTCATTAAATACTCCCTTATCATCAAACTTATAAAAATCTTTCGGATTATTATATTTCTTAACAATCATATTATTTTTAACTCTAGTCAAATAAGTCTTTCTCTCTTTATTAGTAAGCAAATAAAACTCAAACTCTTGATAATCATAATATCCAGCCCCATAAACAAGACCACAGTATATAACATCAATAAAAATCCATAACTTATTCTTTTTACTCTTCTTACTAACATTATCAATAATTACAAACATATTTTTTACATCTAATCTTTTAATACATCTAAATAAATATTTAATTTTTTTCATAAAAACCTCTAAATCCAGTTTAACATATTTTCCTAGCTAAATAAAGATTTTAAAATCTTAATAATATAACCAACCCCATCATTCAAAACTAAACTAACTGTTTTACTAAACTTATTACCTATTCTAGAATACAAATTTTGATAATCCTTCTGCGGTGCTTTAATATAATCTTTAATATCCACAGGCTTACCATTTAAAACATCCTCTTCAAAAGCCTTTATAGCTTCACTAGTTAACACCGTATCAGTACTTATCTTTTTATTATAGTATCCAGTAATAGAAGCAAAATACAAGCAACCAAATATACTAACTAGTACAAAGAAAATAAATTTAAATCTCTTAGCTCCCGTTTTCTTTTTCTCACCCATTATTTTCTCCTATATAAGAAGCAAGCGCTTCCCCAAAAGCATGAACACTATTATTAACCTCAGAAATACTATTATCTGGTCCACCAATTTCTATTAAAATTACCCCTTTATTAAAATGCTGATTATACCTACTATTTTTACCATAAAAAACGCTTCTCATAATTCCATCATAACTATTACTTAATTTCTCATTTAAACTAAGCATAAGTGCTTCGTTATCCTTATAATTATCATGATGCATACCAATTACAAACATCATTTTCGCATAAGAATAATCATTTATTGTTACTCTAGAAGAAACACTATCACGATGTAAATCAATAAAATACTTAATACTTGGATACTTTTTATGAATCTCTTCTAAATACTCATAAGTAAGCGTATAAGCACTATTATACGATAGCCCCCTCTTGCTTAACTCACTTTGTAACTTTCTTTGCTCAGTAATCGCCATAATCCCATAATCCTTTAATACCCTACAAAGTATATTACTAGCCATAAAAACTGTTGGTACTATATTATAATTTTGCAAAGCACCCGCACTATACTCTTCAGTTTGATGCGTATTATAAATATAAACTAGTGGTTCTTTATACTCACTATGAACACCCTCAGTTTGCTCCTTAATTACAGGTTTAACCGGCTTTAAATTACTAAAACTCTTACCAAGTAAATCATAAGGACTATTAAGTTTAAAACTCACTATATCAAGTATAGAAATATTACCAATAATATTATTTGTAGAAAATGCTAGCAATTCATTAGCTCTATTCTGATTTAAATTTTTAATAAACAAACTAAACATAAACTTAACCGAAAACACAAACGCTGTAACAAAAATAACAATAAATATAATTCCCTTTTTAAAAATGCTAACCTTTCTTCTTGTGACAAATCGTTTCATATATCATCACCAATAAAAGTATATATCATCAAAAATAAAAAATATGTCAAAAAAAATATAAAGTTTTCACTCTATACTTTTTCTATGCTTCTAATTTTACACTAACTAACTTTGAAACACCTGACTCTTGCATCGTAATTCCATATAAGTTATTAGTATATTCCATTGTTCTCTTTTTATGAGTAATAATTATAAACTGCGTACTAGACTCTATCTCTTTTAAATACTTACCAAACATATCAACATTTGCTTCATCAAGTGCCGCCTCTACCTCATCAAGTATACAAAATGGTACAGTCCTAATACTTAAAACAGCAAATAAAAGCGCAATAGCAGTTAACGTCGCTTCTCCACCTGATAACAACTTAGTATTCTTTATACCCTTTCCAGGAGGAACTGCCTTAATCTCTAAACCAGTATTTAAAATATCAGTTGGATCAGTTAATACTAACTCAGCCTCACCACCTCTAAATAACTTAACAAAAGTCATCTTAAAGGCTTTATTAAGCTCATCAAACGTACTAGTTAATCTTTCCTTCATCTCATCATCAAGCTCATTAATTACCTTAAGTAAATCATTTATTGAAGACGTCAAATCATCCCTTTGCGTACTTAAGAAAGTATACCTACTATTAACCCTTTCATACTCATTAATAGCCCCAACATTAACATCACCCAAAGTCTTTATCTCTCTCTTTAGATAATTAACTTTACCTCTAACCTCTTCGGCATCTTCTAACGTCTCTAAATAAGTAGCTTTAGCTTTCTCAAAAGTAATACCATACTCTTCATTTAATCTTAAAAGTAAATTATCTAACTTAACCTCTTCTTTACTAATTAAAACATTAATATCATTTAACTCTTTAACTAAAGCATTGTACTCACTATTTTGTTTTCTATTACTTAGTTCTAACTCACTTAAACTAGCTTGTAAATCATTCTTATTAGCTTTAAACAAATTAACATCAGCAAGTAGCAAATCCTTCTTAGAATTAAGATCATAATACTTACTTAGTAGTTCTTCAATTTCTTTATCAATTGTATTATTTAATAGTCCACTATTCCCTTTTATCTCATTATCTACTGTATCAAAACTCTGTTTTAATTCTTCTAACTCTTTTTCTTTTCTTAAAACTGTATCTCTAATTCCATTAAACTCATTATTAGAATTAAACACTCTAGTTTCTAAAATCTTAAGTTCATTATCAAGATCATTAACTCTCTCTTCTTTTAACTTAATACTATTAACTTTTTCATCATATAGCTTTAACTCTTTATCAAGTTCAAACTTTAAATTAATAAGCCCAGTCTTTGTATTAGTAGCTCCACCAGTAATACTACCACCAGCATTGGCCACATCACCTTCTAAAGTAACAATCTTATAACTATAATTAATTAATTTACCAAGTCTATTAGCATTTACTAAATTATCAGTTACTATTACATTTCCAAGTACATTAAGAATAATATTTCTATAAATAGGATCAAACTTAACTAAAGAAGAGGCTACACCAATAAAAGCACTATCTCCACTAATCTTACTTAAAACACTATCATCTATTCTCTTAGGTCTTATAACATTAAGTGGAAAGAAAGTAACTCTTCCAGTACCACTTTGCTTTAAATAAGTTATTGCATCTCTAGCACTCTTTTCATCACTAGTAACTACCACATTAGCAAGTGCTCCTAAAGAAATATCAATACACTGTGCATACTCGCTACTAGTCTCTATTAACTTCCCAATAACTCCCATAATTCCACTTAATTTATGATTATTAATTACACTTTTTACCGCATAAGGAAGTTTACTATCACTATTAATATTATCTTTTAATATCTCTATCTTATTTTTACTCTCAGCAAGATTCTTAACTAGCTTAGCAAGTTCTTCATTAGTAACTTCTTTATCAATATTACACTTCTTATACTCATCCATTAACTTACTAGCACTGTTCTTTTTACTTTCTAGTGTCTCATTAAGCCTCTTAAGTTCTTCTTCTAAACTACTAATTTCACTCTTAATCTTTAACTTACTTTCATTAAGACTTAAAATATTAGCTTCTAACTTAGTATCATCAGCACTTAGCTTTTTTCTTTCAAGCATAATCTGCTTTTCACTAGCTAAACTACTAAGCTCACTCGTAATCTTATAAAGCTGCTCACTTTTACTATTTATCTCATCTTCAAGCTTTAATAAAGAAAGTTTTAACCCATCTATCTTATTATTATCTAAAACATTAACATTACTAACACTCATCACTTCTTTATCAAGTCTATCTTTTTCATTTTTATGTTCTAAATAACTCTTATTAATTTCATCAATATCATACGCTAGTAACCCAATTTCTTTATCTTCTAAATCTTTCTTTAAAGTTAGATACCTACTAGCATTATCAGCTTGACTCTTTAATGGCTCTAAATTAACCATCAACTCATCAATAACTAAATTAACTTTTTCTAAATTATCATTAGTCTTATCAAGCTTTCTTAAAGTCTCTTCTTTTCTTTTTTTATACTTTAAAACACCGGCAGCTTCCTCTATAATTGATCTCTTTTCCTCAGGTTTACCATTAATAATCTGCCCAATTTTACCCTGAGAAATAATTGAAAGTGAATTAACACTAGAACCCGAATCAATAAATAAATTAGTAATATCTTTAAGTCTTACTAATTCATTATTAATGTAATACTCATTTTCACCAGAACGATATACTACTCTCTTAATTTCAATCTCTTGTAAGTCACTATTTAAATAATGATCACTATTATCAAATACTAAAGATACCCACGCTCTAGTAAGTGCTCCTCTAGATTTAGAGCCCATAAAAATAACATCTGACGATGTATTTCCCGCACGTATATCTTTTAAAGACTGCTCACCTAAAACCCACTTAACAGCATCTACTATATTACTTTTACCACTACCATTAGGTCCAACAATTCCTGTAATTCCATCCTTAATATCAATAACTGTTTTATCAGCAAAAGACTTAAATCCATGAATATTAATTCTTAACAGTTTCATTTACATCACCTGCGCTTATTAAAATTGCATTCTTAGCTGCATTTTGTTCAGCTTCCTTCTTAGACTTACCAATTCCCTTAGCATACACTATTCCATCAACTAAAACTTCTACTTCAAAAGTCTTATCATGACTAGGGCCACTTTCACTTATAACATTATAAGTAACGCTTCTCTGGTCAGTCTGAACCATTTCTTGTAAGTAAGACTTATAATCACTCATAAACTTAACCTCTTTAGTAATAAAAGGAAGAGCTATATCCATAACAAACTCCTTAGCTTTACTATAACCACTATTTAAATAAATAGTTGCAATCACCGCCTCAAAAACATCAGCAGTAATTGTCTCATTAATCTCATGCTTAAGTCCATGACCTACTTTAATATAATCTCTTAAGTTTATTACTTTTGCATATTCATCCAAAGCACTTTCACAAACATAACTAGCTCTAAGTTTCGTCATCTTACCTTCCGAATAATCAGTTTGTTTATAAAAATAATCACTAATAATAAGTTCTAAAACTGCATCACCCAAAAACTCCAATCTTTCATAAGATGGAACATTTTCTTCATTAGCATAACTTGTATGAGTAAGGGCAACACTTAAAATCTTATTATCACTACTTACCCCATATTTAGATAAATCCATATCTTATCACCATCTTCATTATATATTAAAAACTGTAAATATTCTAGTTTTTTCTCCGTAACACTTTAAAAAAGTATGACTTCGTAGTAAAATGTTAATGAGGTAGGCATGAAAAAAATAATACTAAAACTAATAAATTTATATCAAATAACTCCCTTATCATCTCACAAAATGTGTAGATTTACCCCAACTTGTAGTGAATATGCCAAACAAGCTATTACTAAATATGGAGTATTAAAGGGACTATTTTTAAGTATTAAAAGAATCCTAAAATGCCACCCATTAGGTAAATATGGATATGATCCACTAAAGGAGAATTTATGAAAAAAATAATATTAATAATTACGATGCTGTTATGTTTAACAGGTTGCTTTAAATCAGATAGCTATGAAGGAATAAATATTTACACTACACTCTATCCAATTGAGTATATTACTAAAACCTTATACGGAGAATATGCTACTATCAATAGTATTTATCCAAATGGCGTAGATATTGAAAATTATACAATCACAAATAAAAAACTAAATGACTTTAGCAAAGCTGATTTATTTATCTACAATGGTTTAGGAAACGAAAAACAAATAGCAGCTAATCTAATTGAAAAAAATAAAAATATGGATATTATAGATGTTGCTCAAGGCCTAGAAATAAAAAATGATAAAAGCGAGCTTCTAATAAGTCCGTCAAACTTCCTAATGATGGCTCAAAATATTAAAAATGGTTTAAAAGAAAATGTCAAAAATACATCTATTATAGAAAGTATTAACAATAATTATGATGATTTAAAAATAAAAATATCTGAAATAGATGCTGAATTAAAGTTAATTGCCGAAAACGCTAAAAACAAAAAAATTATTGTAGCTAACAATTCTTTCAAATTTTTAGAAAAATACGGATTTGAAGTTCTAAGTATTAGTGCTGATGATGAAAATTCAAACACTAACCTTAGTAAAGCCAAAAGTTTATTTAGTTCAAAAACAAATACTTATCTATTCATTATTAAAGGTACTGAAAAAACTGAAACCATAGAAAGCCTTGAAAATGACGGAGCTAAATTAGCTGAAGTAAATCCTATGTACACATTAACAGATGAAGAAATAAAAAATGATTCAGATTACATAACCATCTTAAAATCATTTATAGATACAATTAAAACTGAAGTATATTAAAAGAGTAAGTGTGCAAAAACATTTACTCTTTTTGCACACAAAAATTGCATTATCACATTTTTCCAACTTTTTAATTTTTTTGTAGTAGTGATTGACATTATATTAAAATTATTGTAAAATTTACTTATCGGGCTTGGAGTAGTACTCAAGAGGCTGAAGAGGCGCCCCTGCTAAGGGTGTAGGTCGGGCAACCGGCGCGAGGGTTCAAATCCCTCCTGCTCCGTTGACAGAAAGAAAAAGACAGTCAGAATGTTCTGGCTGTCTTTTTTTTCTATTATTATGATAATCAGAAAACAATCGTACAAGTTATTCACAATATTTGCAAAGTTATAAAGGAAATGTGGAATATGACAGAGAGACAGAAAATGATTAGTGGACAATTATACAAGTCAGGAGTAAAGGAACTTGTTAATGACAGAATGTTATGTAAAGAACAGTGCTACGACTTTAATGCATTAAGACCATCACAGACAGAACAACAGTCTGCAATGATTAAGAAGCTATTCGGTAAGGTGGGAGCTAATTGTTTTATTACAGCTCCTTTCTGGTGCGATTACGGATATAATATAGAAGCAGGTGACAATTTCTACGCAAATCACAATCTTGTAATACTTGACTGTGCCAAAGTAACATTTGGTAATAATGTATTCATAGCACCAGATTGTGGTTTCTATACAGCAGGACATCCTGTTGATGCAGCAAGCCGTAATGACGGATGGGAATATGCTTATCCAATAAAAGTAGGTAATGATGTCTGGATAGGTGGAGGAGTAAAAGTAATGCCTGGAGTAACAATAGGTAATAATGTTGTAATAGGTGGCGGAAGCGTAGTTGTGAAAGACATACCAGACAACAGCGTTGCAGTTGGCAATCCATGCAAAGTAATAAAAAAGATAGAACAAGGCAAAGCAAGAGAATATAATATAGAAGAAAAGCAGATATAACTTGTATATAAATGTGGTGTAAACCCCTATATATAGTGTATTTAAAAGAAATTACAACTTTTTTAAAAAAAA
>URUT01000027.1 GCA_900551105.1 uncultured Mycoplasmatota bacterium | reverse complement strand
ATATGAAGTTTATCAGGTTCTTTTTCGCATTTTGCTTCTAGTTTTTTTAGCCATGAAGGTTTAATGTCAATCATTTCGCCAGTTTCAGCGTTATAGACACTTTTACCATTTAAACTTTCGGGGCTAGCATTTCTTAGATAGATAATTTCACAATCGGGGTCTATTTGTTTTACTCTTGCGGATTTTCCTTCCGATGATGGACCATGTAAGAAGACGGCAATATTACTTTCAATAGCACCTCTTATAATATCTTCTTCGCTTACTTGTCCAAATTTTAAACCATAAGTGTTCCTTCTTCTTTCTGCTTGTTTTTGTTCTTCGTCAAATTGAGCTTTTTCTTCTGGTGTCATGTTTTGAACACGAGTAAATGTTACGATTTGAGTTAAATCACGAAGCATATATTTATCAAGATATTTTTTTAAATCGGTTTCATCAAAATCTCCATCGTATTTAACATTTTCATCTAAAAATCTTACACCTGATACTAGGATTTTTTTAGAAATTAGCATGCTCGCCTTTTCATCAACTAGCCAAATTACAGGAGACACTTCTACCCATACATAATCACCATTTTTATACGTTGAACCGTTAGAAAGTTTTACTTCCTTTTCTTGATGAAAATTGGCTTTTACGCGAATATACTTTTCTCTTTGATATTCATATTCTTCATAAGTTATAGTAAAGTCTGAATTTTTAATATTAGATTCATTAGAGTTAAATGTATAAGTATTTCCAGTTCTTTTTAATTTTCTGTCTTGATATTCATGTTCAATTATATTTTGAATAGTGTCAACCGGTGCGTATTGTGGATACTCGCCATATTTAGTTTCTATTGTTTTTTTATAACCTCGCGTTTTAAAAGTAGAAATTTTTGGGAGTTTTAAAATTGGACGGATCCCCACAGTGCTATCTGATGGTTCAAAATAAACAATCGTATTTCTTACATTTATTGCAGTTGCATGAGCATTATCATCAGTTATTATCCAATAACACCCACTTCTTCCTGTTATTCCGTCATCGTCTGGAATATTACAAAACGTCCATTCAGATGGCAAGCAACCAGTTAAAATAGCTAAGTCGGTAGTAGCTGCGTTAAGACCATAGTTTTTTATGGGATCCAATTGATTTTGACCATATAATTGGTCGTCTGATGGGATTGTCAATTCATATTTTTCCATAAAAATCACCTTGGCGTTTATTCTAGCACAAGTGATAAACATTTGGTAGTTTTTTTTACAAAATAAAAAAAGCAACTATAATTAGTCAACTTTTACGATTTTAATTTGATAACTTCCTGTTGGTGATGATACATCAAGTACGTCTCCTTGTTTTTTACCAATGATGGCTTTTCCAAGTGGTGATTCATTTGATATTTTGTTTTCAAATGGGTCAGCTTCCATTGAGCCTACGATGCTATAAACTTCTTCATCGTCATCATCAACATAAGAAATAGTTACAGTAGAACCTAAGCCTACAATGTGACTGCTTTCTTTTTGAATGATTTTAGCATTTTCTAACATATATTCTAATTCTTTAATGCGTCCTTCTACTTCAGCTTGTTCAGCTCTAGCAGCATCATAGTCGGCATTTTCAGATAAATCTCCCTGACTTCTAGCATCTTTGATTGCTTCAATTACTTTTGGTCTACGAACATTTTTTAATTCGTTTAATTCTGTTTCTAATTCAAGAAATCCTTCACTAGTTAATAAAATTTCTTTTTTTGGCATTTAAAAAATCTCCTTCCGCTTTTTAAACTTTTATAAGAATACTACAAATCATCACAAATGTCAAATACTTTTAAGCGCATAATATCATCTTTTTCTACATTAAGATTTGCTTTAATTTTGACAATCATTTGAGCATGGTTTGCTTCTTTTATTATATTCATTTCTTCATCAAAAATTTCATTTATTTCATAGTTAAATGTTTTTTTGTTTGGACTAATAAATTGAACCGTAGTTCCGGTTTTAAAATAGTTTCTTTGTTCTAAAGTAATTATTCCATCTTTGTTTTCTTTGACAATACCAAGAAAGTCTTGGTTTGAATATTCTTCTCTAGTGTTTGTGTAGTACTGTTCCTCATATCCTGGATATTTATTAAAAAACTGCGGTGTACTTTCACGGTTTGCACATCTATTTAAGATATTTAAGTAGTAGTTACTTATTTTATCTGTTAGTGTATTATTTAAGATATGATTAATTATTCGTTTATATGATAGCATAACGGTTGCTAGGTAGTAGATGCTACGCATTCTTCCTTCTACTTTAAAGGAGTTTACGCCTACTTCGATCATTTCTTTAATATTTGGTATCATATTTAAGTCTTTAGGACAGATTTGAAAGTTATTAGTAATTATTTGATTATTACTTTCGGCGGTAAAGTTCCATCTACATATTTGAGCGCAACCACCTCTATTGGCATCTCTATTAGTTGCATAGTTACTCATGATACATCTACCACTGATGCTAGTACACATTGCTCCGTGGATGAATGCTTCTAGTTCTAGGGATGTATAGTCTTTTATTTCTTTAATATTATCTTTTAGACATTCTCTAGCTAGAACTACTCTTGTAGCTCCTAATTCTTTATAAAATAGTGCTGTTTCCTTATTTAGAGTGCTTGCCTGGGTTGATACATGAAGTTCCATTTTTAAGTTTAATTTTTGCCATAAATTCATAACTGAGATGTCACTAACAATTATGGCATCAACGTTTACACTATCTAAATATTTTAAGTAGTCTTCTAAGCCTTGAAAGTCTTCATCATGAAAAACAATATTTACTGTAACATAAACTTTTTTATTTAGGTTGTGAGCATATTTTACAGTTTCTTTAATTTCTTCTAAAGTAAAATTTTTAGCATTTGCTCTTAAGCTATAATTTTGACCACCAATATAGATGGCATCTGCTCCATAAAGAAATGCTATTTTCATTTTTTCAGCATCACCTGCTGGTGAAAGTAGTTCAATCATTTTTTTGCCTCCAATTTATAAATAGTAGGTTCTTCAAGGAAACGATTAAAGCTAGTTGTTTCTTTTTTATTAATAATATCCAGTAGCTCTTCTGGAGTATTGTCTTCTATATCGTATAGGTAAAGTAAGATTTTACTGTCATCTATTTCTTCTAGGATTTTAGTATAGTTAAAACTTGTTTTATAAAAGAATATTGTACCATATTCATTTTCAAATGTTTTAAATGAGATATGATTATCAGTTGTTAAGGTAAGATTTTCCTTGGGTTTTTCTTGATGAGCTAGAAAGAAGTTTGATAATAGTTTTCTTCTACTATATATGGCGATGTTTTGGCCATAGACATCAAGAACTACTGGTTTTGTAACATTTTTTAAGATAGTTTGTATTTCTTCTTTTGTTAACTCATTTGATAGCCTGGCACTGGATACTTTGGCAAGCCAAAAATTAATGCTTCTTGAGTTTATAACAAAGTGCATGGTACTCCATATTAGAGGAATGCCAGTATCTTTTAAAAGCATATAGATGGCGATATCTTCAAAGAATATTCCTTTTACAAATGATAAGTCTTTGATTTTTTTAAATTCATTTAAGGTTATATTATCAAATTCACGGTTTATTAATAGATAGATGTTAACTTTTAAATCTTTGATTTCTTCTAGAGTAAATGTCTGATAGCCAATACTAAATTTTTCTAAAGGAAAAAGGAAATTAGATATTCCCTTTTCTTTTAATGTATTAACTTCTTTTAAATTATTTACTCTTACTATTACTTTATTTAACATTGCTTCTTCTAAAGCTTACTGATAGTCCATCGCCGATGTCATAATATTTTGTAATAAAGTCTTTGTTTTGATTTAAAAATTCAACATATTTTTCTATTTTATCTACAATACCTCTTAGGTTTTTACTTTTTATTGAGCTTTTATTGCTTACTAAACCATGGAATTTTAAGTTGTCAGTTATGATAACACCACCTGGAGTTAGATAGTTACAAAACTTTTCAAAGTATTTGATATATCCACCTTTGGCAGCATCTATAAAGATTAAATCATAAGAGTGACCTGCTAGATTTACTTCTAGAGCATCATTATATACACATTCAATTCTTCTATCTAAGCCACATTTATTAACGTTTTTGACAGCTTCACGGTATCTTTTTTCATCTTTTTCTACCGTTGTTATTTCAACAGTGCTAGTGGCATTAGCCATCAAAATAGCTGAGTAGCCAATAGCAGTTCCTATTTCTAATACACTTTTTACATTATTTAGTTTTATGTATTTCATTATAAATTTAATACTATCTACTTCAATTATTGGAATGTTGTTTTCTTCAGCATACTGTTCCATTTCTAGTATTGTTTCTTTCATTTTTAATCACTTCCTAATATTGATACCAAAGTCCTTCTTGTTTTAGTTTGGAAACAACTTTAGCATGTTCCTTGTATGTTTTCATAAAATATGTCTTTTTATTCTTGTCTGCTACAAAGTAGTAATAGTCGCCTTCATTGGGTTCAAAGGTAGCTGCTAGGCTTGCTAGTGATGGGCTATCTATTGGACCTACTGGTAAGCCAGTAAATGCACATTTGCTTTCACTTCTTGTGTTATAGCCGTTACAACTTTGTAAATCTTTTAGTGATAAGTCACGATCAAAGCCTTTGCCTACTGCATAATAGGTTGTAGCATCACTTCCTAGGGTCCAGTTATCTTTTAGTCGGTTGTAGAAAACTCCTGCTACGCCTGCGCGGTCATCAGCACTTGCACCTTCTAGTTCAATAATAGATGCAAGAGTGATAAGTTCATGAATACTATATTTTGATAGTTCTATATCACTTTTATAAACATCTAGTTTGGTTCCTAGTGTTTTAACCATCTTTTCTAAGATTTCTTCAATAGTGGCATTTTTCTTAAAGTTATAAGTATCAGGGAATAAATAGCCTTCTAGAGGATAGTAAATCTTTTCGTTTAAGATGTCTTCAGTTACAAACCAGTAGTTTTTGATAAGCTTATTTAAAAATTCTTTATCTTTACTAGTTTCTAAGATTTCTTCTTCTGTATATGGAAAGGCTTCACTAATTTTTTTAGCATAGTCTTTTAGTCTTTTGCCTTCTATGAACTGAACAGTGATACTTTCATTTTCTAGGCTTTTGCCTTTGTTTAGAGTATCAATTATTTCATCAACGCTCATGCTTTTGGAAATTTTGTAAGTTCCAGCATATAATTCTTTATTTGCATTAAATTTAATATAGAATTTAAAGAATAAGGCATTTTTGATCAGACCAGCTTTTTCTAGTTCATCAGCTATTTGATTTTTGCCCATACCACTTGGTATATTAAATTCAACGATTTCATCACTTTTCTTATCTACGGGAGCTAAGTACGTTAGGGATGCTATCATGAATATTAAAAGAGTTCCAATAATAAGGGCACTTAAAATACCAATTACTACGCCGATTTTTTTGATTTTTTTATTCTTAGTTTTCTTTGTTTCCGGCATTATTATCTCCTATTTTTTCTTGTAATGAAGCAAGTAGATTTTCAATTAATTTCCACTCTTTTTCATCTTCAATAACTCCTAAATTAACATCTTTGCCTTCAGGGTCATAGGTGTTTGCGTATACTTTGATGTTACCGTTTTCATCTAATGTATTATCTGTAAATACGATATAATTCTTTTTAAATTCATCAGAATCAAAAGTAAATAATACTTCGCATTCTAATTCTTTTCCTTCTTCATTTGTAATTGTAAATTTTCCTTTATTATCCATTTCTAACCAACTTTCCTTAGATAAGTATCGAGAATAATACATGCCGATAACTCATCAATATTATTTTTTCTTTTTTTTCTAGAGTAGTCTCGCTTTATTAAGATATTTTCTGCTTCTACTGTGCTTAGTCTTTCATCAATTAAATTGACTTTTAAGTCGCATTTAGATTCTAGAAGTTCTTTAAATTTTAAAGAGCGCTCTGCGGCAAATCCCAGTGAATTGTCCATATTTTTAGGAAGACCTAATACTAAGCAAGTAATGTTTTCTTTTTTAATTATTTCTAATACTTCATCAGCTGCTTTTGAGACGTCGTTAAATCTTATTAACTTATATGGTGCGGTTAAAAGTCCTGTGCTACTTATTGCAAGACCTAAGGTTTTGGTTCCAAGGTCCATTCCTAAATATTTCATTTATTTAGATAGCCTTCTAGGACGCACATTAATACTTTAGCACGATCATATCTTGTTATTTTGTCTCTTGCTCCTTTGTATGATGAAATGTATCCCGGGTCACCACTCATAAAGTAACCAAGTAATTGATTTATTGGTTTATAGCCTCTTTCTTCTAAGGCATCAATTACTTCATGAAGCATTTCATTTATTAGAGCATCTTCAATAGTTTCTGTATTAATAATTCTTGTTTTGTCTAACACAATATACCACCTCTAGACGGTTTTATTTTATCATATTTATATATCTTTGTTCAAGGTTTAGTAAATGTATTTTAGATTTAAGAGATATTCTTTTTTGAGGTTAGGTATTTTCTTGCCGACACCATAAATTACTACCTCTATATTTTGCTTAGTATAAAATTCATATATTTTGTCAGTGATGAGATCTGATAGAATCATGATAAAGTCTAGATTTTGATAGTCTATGTTCGTATTAAATACGTAGTTAATTACGCCTTTTTTGTAATTGCCTTTGGGTAAGTCTTTGATGTGGTTATAATTAAATGATGAAATGTAGTATGTGTTTTGATCATTTAGTTCTTTAGTTATGTCTATTTTTTCTTTTAGTTCTAGAAAGATTATCTTGTTATCGTAGGTATTAGTTATTTCTTTTAGGGTAGTTATTTTGGGTTTGAAATTATATTTTAGTAGTTTATTATAAGATAGATGTTTTACTAGGCCAAAACCATCACTTACTCTTGAGATAAATGGATCATGAAGAGCGACGATTACCCCATCTTTGGTTTGACGAAGGTCGGTTTCTATTCCATCAAATCCACTAGCAAAAGCTCTGTCAAAGGCTTCTATCGTGTTTTCACCAATGTCTTCACTAGCTAAGCCTCTATGCGCTATTAACATAAAAAAATCACCTATAATATTTTATTTAAGTGATTTCTTTTTGGTTATTATAATTTTAGTTCTTTAGTTACTTCTAACTGTTTAGTTTCCATTAAATCTAGAAGTGCGGCATCTATTTCTGATCCTGATGGACTTTCAATATTGTTTAAGTCTTCTTCTAATTCATTATCTTTAATATCTAAGTTTTCTTCTTTAGGATCAGCATCAGTTTTTAGTGCAGGCATATCATCAGCAAGTTCTGGCTTGTTTTTGTCATTTGGCTTCTTATCTTTTGGTTTTCTAAAGATGAAGAATGCTGCTAGACCGATAATGGTTGCTCCTACTACTGAGATAATAATTATTAGTAATGTATTACTTTTTTTAGTGTCTTTTGGTTCATCAGTAGGTGCTATAAGGCTTTTAGTTGTTGTACTACTATTTGGTTCAAAATCTTTACGAGTAACAGTTATGTTATAGATTTTTTTGTCTTTAGTTTCACTTGATGTAACTGTGATAGTAATTACATTTTCACCGACAACTAGTTTATCGCCACCCTTAATATTAACAGTAGCTTTTTCATCTTCAGGAGTTGCTAGAATGTTGATGTTTTCAGTTTCATAACTTACCTCGGCCGTATAGTCTAAAGTATCTTTAGTAAATTTTTCTTTTAGGGGATTTCCTTCAATCATTAGTGATGATAAGTATGGTGAGTTATCAGTTGTTTCACCACGGTAGACAATAAAGTTATATTTTTCTTTATTTTTTGTATCTTCACTAATTACTTCTAGGGTTAATTCATTTTTGCCTTGGGCAAGAGTTATTTTTGTGCCTTTTGCAGTGCAGTTTGATGTACATGTTGCTTCTACTACGCAGCCTTCTTCTTCACAAGCACCTCTTAAGGTAATATTTTGAATGGTATCTTTTATACCTTTGATTTTGTAATCTTTAACTGAACTTTTAAATTCAGGTGAGATAGTTCCAGCACTAGTTGTAACACTTGTTAATTTAGCACTGGTGTTTTTAGGTTTTTGAGGTGTCGTTGTTGTAGTGTATCTTAAATCAAAGCTTCTTTCAACATCTGCGCCACTTACGGAATTATTAAATTTAACATTAGTTAGTTTTAAATTAGCAGTACTTGCTTCAGCTCTAATATTTTTTACGTTGATTGTAGCTATTACTTTGTCTTCCATCTTTTCAGCACTTGCTGGTAGTAACATAACTTTATTACCAGATTCTTCTCTTTTTAACCCATATTGTTCATCAGTTAACTTAATATTAATATAGTTTGTATCATAGCTAAGCGTAAACTCTACTCTTGAGATATCTTCACCTTCAGTGTCTAGCTTAATATCTACGGTACCTTCTTCATTATATTTGATACTACGGTCACCATCAAATGTTAGCTTAGCGGCATTTACATTAACGGTGCATAGAAAACCAACTAAAACCCCAAATACATATTTATTTATTTTCATTACATAACCTCTTTACTATAATTAAATTTTATCATATATGTTAAAAAATGCAAGATATAATAAATTATATTCTAAACTAATTTTAATAGAATTTCATTCATGAGATATATTTTTTCTGGATTAATAAAGATATAACCGTTTTTATATATTAGTTCTTTACTTTTGAGTAAAGGCTTTACTGGGAAAACATCTTGGATATTGGTTTCATATTTATCAAAAAAGGTTTGAATACTGATGCCTTTGAGCATTCGCAAGCCAAGAATAACTTCGTATTCCATCATTTCAGTTTTAGATAGTAAACTTTCTTCTTGATGGTAGTTGCCTTTTAAGTATTCATCTAAATTATGGGTGTTTTCGTATCTAAAGCCATTGATGTAGCCACTTGCGCCTAGACCAAAGCCGTAGTATTCTTCGTTTTGCCAGTATGCTAAATTGTGAACTGATTCATACCCCTCTTTAGAAAAGTTAGATACTTCGTAATGATTATAATTTTTTTTAAGTTTTTTGCAGATGTACTCGTACATTTTTGCATCTAGTTCTTCATCTATGTAGTTAGTATTATTTAGTTTTAGTTTAGTATCTTCTTCAATAATTAGAGAGTATGTACTAATGTGTTCAGGATTTAGTTTTAGTAAAAGTTTAACGTCTTTTTTTAAAGTTTCAAAGCTTTCGTTTGGAAGAGCATAAATTAAATCTAAGTTAATGTTATTAATACCCTTTTGACGAATTAAGTTCATTTTATTTTGCATATCATTAAAGTCAGCTTTTCTTTCCATGAACTCTAGATTGTTTTTATTAAATGATTCTACGCCGATAGAGATGCGGTTAACGCCAGCAGATACTAATGTAGTTAATAGTTCTTCAGTGATGTCTTCGGGATTACATTCAAAAGTAAATTCACAGTTAGTGCTTTTTTTAAAGATATTTACAATACTAAATAGTTTGTCCAGTTCCTCTTTTGTTAAGCATGATGGCGTACCGCCACCAATATAGATGGTTGTTACTAGCTCATCTAAATAGCTGTCAGTAATTTCCCTTTTTAAAGCATCAAAGTAGTTTTCAGTAAATTTTGGTAAGTGATATAATTTACAAAAATCACAGTAAGAACAGATATTTTTACAAAAAGGGATATGAATATATACGTGTTTCATTTTACCACCATTAAAAGTATATCAGTTCTTTTTTAAATTGTAAAACAAAATACTTGCTAGGCTATTTGTTATCAAGATAGTTAATTACTTCATCTATTGTTGAGTCAAAGTTTTCGTAGTTAACATTAAACCATTTAACGTCCATTTTATTATTAAACCAGGTAAATTGTCTTTTGGCATATTTGCGGCTTCTTTGTTTGATTAGATTAACGACTTCTTCTAAAGTGATTTCTTTATCAAAGTATGAGTATAGTTCTTTGTAGCCGATAGCGGTCATAACAGCTTTGGATCTAATGTTTTCGTCATATAAGCTCTTAACTTCTTCTATTAAACCTTCTTTAAGCATGGCATCTACGCGGTTATCTATTTTTTGATATAGGACATCTCTTGGGGCTGTAAGACCAATAAATTTAGCATCGTATAGGAGTTTATCACCGTTTTGATCGTATTTATTATCTTTATTTAAAGCTCTTACTAGTCTTTGACGATTGTTCATGTGGATTTCATTTTCAGGATGTTTTTCTTTTACTTTTTTGTATAGTTCTTCGTTAGTAAGGCTATCGTAAGTTTCACTTGTAGAATCATCGGCAAATTTATAATCAAACAAGGCTGCTTTGATGTATAAGCCTGTACCTCCAACAAGAATAAAGTTTTCATTAGGATGGTTATCTAAAATTTTTCTGACATCTTTTTGATAGTCATAGACGGTGTACATATCCTTGGGGTCTTTAAAATCTATTAGTAAATGCTCTACTTCGCTTCTTTCTTCAGGCGTTGCTTTAGCACTACCAATATCTAGTCTTTTATATATTTGCACGGAGTCAGCATTAATAATTTTCGCGTTATATTTTTTGGCTAGAGCTAGACTTAGTTTGGTTTTGCCAACTGCGGTTGGTCCTAAAATAACAATAATCATATTAGTTTACCTTCTTGATACTAATGGCAACTGCTCCGTATTTTTGAATTTCTTCTTCACTGTAAAACTTGTTCATGTCTTTATAAGAAGCTTTTTCATCTTCATCATAGCCAAGTGATTCCATAGAGTACTTTTCATAGATTTCTTTAAAGTCTTTAGATGTAAATAAATCTGTTACTTTAACATCTATTTTTTCGTGATCTTTGCGGTTTTCAAATGTGATAATATCACCAATATGGACTGCCTTTCTTTTTTCATCTAGTAGTCTAAGTTCTACTGTTTTTGTTCCGCTTTTTACTTTGATAAATGCTTCATTATCTAATCTCATTTCATGTATCATAATTTTTCCTCCTAATTCATTACTCTTTTAAACATTCTTTCTAATTCATATCTTGTAAATGATATGATTGTTGGTCTACCGTGTGGACAGTTGTAAGGGTTGTCACATTTAACTAAATCATTTAACAAGCTTTCGGCTTGCTCTGTTGTGGTTGCTTCGTTTCCTTTAACACTCATTTTGCAGGCAGCGGTTGCTGCTAGATGGTCTTGAAATTTCACTTTATCAAAATTAGTACTCATATTAATTATTAAATCTAAAATGGTTCTGATTTGACTTTCTTCATAGCCTTCAATAAGCCAAGTTGGATGAGTTTTAACAATGATGGTATTAATACCAAATTCTTCTATTTTAAAGCCTAGCTCTTCAATAGTATTTATTTTATCTTTTAACTTTAAATAGTCACTTGGAGAAAACTCAATACTTATTGGAAATAATAAATCCGTGGTAGTAATTTTTTCTTCACGTAAGGCTTTTAGAACTCTTTCATAGTTAATTCTTTCTTGAGCAGCGTGTTGGTCTATTAGAAACATACTTTCTTCATTTTGAGCAACGATGTATGTACCAAATACTAGGCCACATGGATATAATTCTAGATGTTTTACTTCTTTGTTTTTTTCGTTTAGTTTAAAGTCTAGAGTTTCTTCTTTAATAATTGGACTTTCTTCACTTGCTTTAGGAATAAATTCGTCATTAACAATTAGATTTTCCGGATAATCAAATGTTTCTTTAATAGCGATTTCATTGTTACTTTCTTCTTTAGTTTTGACCTCTATTTTAGGAATTAGCAAGGCTTTATAAAGGGCATCTTTGATTAAACGACCAATTAAGTTGCATAGTCCATCTTCTTTACTAAATTTAATGTCTTGTTTGGTTGGATGGATATTTACATCTATTAGGGTTGGGTCAGTATTTATGGTTATTACAACAACTGGAAACCTAATGTCAGGCTTGTATGTGTGATAAGCATCATTAATTGCTCTATTTAGCTCGGCATTTTTTACTACACGGTTATTAACGATAGTTGTCATGTAGTTACGATTGCTTTTTAAAATAGTTGGCTTACAAATATAGCCATAAACGTCATAATCATCGTTTGAGCCTGTGATTTCTACCATGTTTTTACTTACTTCTATGCCATAGATTTCATGAATGGTTTTAAGAAGATTACCACTACCACTAGATTTAATAATAATATCTTGGTTGTTAGTTAGAGTAAAAGCAATGTTTGGGTATGATAGAGCTAATTTTTCTAAATAAAAGGTTGTATTTGATAACTCTGTTTGCTCGCTTTTTAGATATTTTAATCTAGCTGGTGTGTTATAAAACAAGTCTTTGACGCTTATCATTGTGCCACGTCTTGCACTACATAAACCATGTTCTTTTAAAGTGCCACCTTCAATTACTATTTTAGTTCCTTCATCCTTTTCAGAAGTTTCCATAGTTACTTTAGAGACACTGGCGATAGATGGAAGTGCTTCACCACGAAAACCTAAAGTATTAATGAAAAACAAATCTTCAGTTTTAAATATTTTACTTGTAGCGTGTCTCTTAAAAGCATTTAAGGCATCAGATGAGTTCATACCAATTCCGTCATCAGTTACTTTAATTTCACTTAGGCCAGATGAGATTAAGTCTATTTTGATATTGGTACTTTTAGCATCAATACTATTTTCTACTAGTTCTTTAATAACATTTGCTACTCTTTCTACTACTTCTCCTGCGGCTATTTTGTTTGATAAGTCTTCACTCATAATTTTAATGCGGTCCATAGTAAGCACCTCCTTGGTTATTTTCTAAAAATACTTGGACGAATTTCTATTAATTCTCTATCTAAATTATAAAAGTATAGATCGGTTTCATTTTTGATATTTAAAAAGCCCAGGCCTAAAATTATTAAATCAGAATCACTTTCTACATGTAATGTGTAATTAAATGCTTTTTGTTTATAATCTTTATGAGACTTTATATTATTTGGAATATAAAAACAAGCACTAGTATCTTTTTCAAAACCAATAAATGATTCATCTATTAGTCTTAATACTTCATTTTTACGCATTTGATAAGTTCTTGGCTTTACGGCATATTTAAAAGTATCTTTATTATTAATATTTAAAGTTTTTAGGATAAAGCCAGGAGAGTCAATTACTAAGATATCATTAATTTGTAATCTAATAAAATCTAGAGTTGTGTTTTGTCTATAACTAGTTACTACTTTATTTAGTTTAGAGTTTGTGACATCAAGCATGTTGTTTATTAGAGTTGATTTACCACTGCTTGTTAGACCCATTAGGTACGTTTCGTTTATATTGTGATTTTGCAAATAGGAAATTACTTTTTGAGCGCTTTTATGACTATTTGATATAAAAATAATATCTTCATCTATTTGGTAATATTCTTTTAAGAAATTTTTAATTTTAGATAATTTAATATTTTTAGGAATTAAATCACTTTTACTTATTAAAAGCACTTTGTTATTTTTTATACGATGATAGCTATCAATTATTTTAGAGTTAATGTTAAATAAATCAGTAAGAAAACATACAAATTTATTGTCTTTATTGACAGAGTCTAAAATATTATCAACAGTTTTAAAAGGCATATTTTCACTATCTATTCCATAGTGCATTAATCTAAAACATCTTTGACAGTAGTTACTATCTTCTTTAGGAGTGTACCCAATTTTTTCTTTATCAGTATTTTGTAGTTTGCATCCGCAACCATAACATATTTTATTCATAATATCTTCCTTTTTTTAATAAGTCTTTTTCTTTTAATTTTTCATAAATGGTATTTTCTATGAAACGATTTAGTTTAGTTAGTGAAAAGTCCGTTTTACTAGTAGGATTTACTAAGATGGTAAAAAAGTTCATTCTATTTGATCCCCAAATATCGGTTAGTAACTGATCACCAATTGTGGCTATTTCGCCTTCTTTAAAATTATACATTTTTAAGATTTTATTGTATTTTCTTTTTAGTGGTTTTAATGCAAGATATGCTGAGTCAACACATAATAAATCTTTAAAAGGTGCTACTCTTTTTTTATGAGAATTACTAACTATTAGGACTTTAAAGCCCATTTCTTTTAATTCTTCAAACAAGTCTCTAACCTTTTTAGTGGGTTTAGGAATTGTTACAGGAGCAATTGTATTATCTAAATCAAATATTAAACATTTGATACCTATTTTTTTAAGTTTTTTATAATCTATATCATAGATGCTTTTTTGATAAACATCTGGGACAAATTTTTCTAGCACTTCAATCACCTAATTAATTATATCAAAAGTCATATTTATTTACTAGTTATTCATTAATGTCAAAATAAAAAAGAGATGTTTTTTTTACATCTCACATTAGTAACTATGCGGCAACTTTGTACGGATTAGTGGCAGTGCCAGTTCCTGAGGAAATTTTAATATTTGATATAAGAGATAAAGAAGGACGGATAACTCCACCATATAATGTGTACGATGTGTCCTGAAAAAATAAACTCCCACCTCCACCAATAACAAAATTATAAGCATATTTGGAATATGCATAAGGCGATAAAGTCCACGCCCAGTAACTCGTGGAGTTTTGGTATAAATAATACGTTGAGTTTGCAGTGTCCGTGCCATAAACACCTCCAGCAAATGCTATTTCATCTGCAGTTAAAAGACCAATTTTAGCATAATCTTTTAATGCTCCATTACCATGCTCTGTATCACTTACTGTGAACTTAGATAACTTTCCTCCATTATTATCATTTGGGCATATTAAACTAGGCCCTGTTCCACCAGAACTTAATGAGGTGGCATTTAATAATCTTTTTGAGGATGCATAATAATTTATATTAGAACCGGCACCATAATTTACACCTAAAATATAGCTTCCAGGATTAAAAGTTGTATCAGTTATTACATTTTTATCATTACACCAGATTGTATCCGCTAATTGATTATCATGAAATCCAGATTGCTTAGAGAGCACATTAGTATACCATTTATTTAGATTAGTTAAAATTGTACTTGCATTATTGTTTGTATGAGCTGTAGTATAAGACGTTGATGCTGTCCAGGTACCACCATTATTGATGCAGCTGGATTCAGTACCTGAATATTCATCCGAACATCCACTAGTTCCATGCATATATCCTATATCTGCGTTATCACCCGTACTTGCATTAAAATCTGAAGGAAGCTTTTCATTTTCGTATCTTGCAAAAGCATAATTATTGCCAGTTGCATTACATGGTGTACTACTTGACGGAGTATTATTTGAATCAGTCAATCCGTTATAATTATAAAGAACTAGTTTAATCGCACCATTTCCAGTTACTCTTACAATGCGCCAGCACATATTGGCATATTCAACAAAATTATTAGTTACTGCTCCTCTAAAATAATAGCTCGTACCATAATCATCTGCTGTACTTGCAAGAATTTTTTCAGAAGATGATGATATTGCTGTTCCTGGTGTTGTTGTTGGAGTCTTTACTGTATTACCATTTTTGATTGCAGCAAGTAGTGTTCCAGTTTTTGGTTTTTCCCAAGTAGGTGGTGACTCAAATTCAACATTACATCTAGTGTTACCATCAGTTATAGTTGTGGTTAGTGCCCATTTTGTTCCAGTCCACTTTATACTTTCGCTGGCATCTACTTTTTTGCCTTCTCTAGTACAATTTACTGTTGCTGTATAATCACCTGTTGTTGGAAAAGTTAAACTTTCTTCTCCATCTATTAAAGCCGCTATGTATAAGTCATCTTTTGGTTCTGTTTTTACGGTTCCAATTACGGATATTTTTACTTGATAGTTTTTACTTTCTACTTGTTCACTTGTCCAAGTTTCTTCATTATCTCCATCTAACCACATTCTAAATTCAAAGTTTCTCTCTTCATCTTTTAGTATTCCATCACCATCTTTTAATACATAGTTTTCTTTAATACTATACCCCGATAATGATGCTGGTGTTTGAATAGATTTTAATGATGAAAGTGCCACTGAATTCATTTCGTTATCTCCACTTAAATTTACTTTTACATACTTTGAATCTAAGGGATTAGTTACATTTATTACTGAAGCTATCACCATATATTCTAAATAGTTCTTACATTTGTTTTTTATTTTAAATCTATATGGCGTAGTTTTTAATCCTTCACTAGCACTTATTGGATACGCATTTGTTAGATTAACTGAATCCTCTCCACTAAACTCTAATTCTATACAAGTTGCTGCTAGTGTATTAGTACTATTTTGAGAAGCATAACTATTAAACACTGCATAAGATACACCGGCTAGAAGCACGGTTACCAGTAGCAAACACGCCAAAATTAACATACGTTTTCTATATTTTTTTATCACTTTACCACCTATTTTCTTCTTTTATTATATAACAACCCCCCCCCGTGTCAA
>URUT01000026.1 GCA_900551105.1 uncultured Mycoplasmatota bacterium | reverse complement strand
CATTTTCAACCAGGATCATTTATTAGTCGCACCACCTGGAAGCGAAAAACATTGTCGCCTGGAATCATTTATTATTCGCACCATCCAGAAGCGAAAAACATTTTCACACTTTTCAGTGCAAAATAAATATACTATATTTTTATAAAAATGTCAATTAGTATACCATTATTAGTATATTCAATTATAATTTATACTATACTATTCTGATAATCTTTTCATATATATCAAAATCTATCAAAAAGCAAAAGAATACTCCATCATTATGATTCATATTCCCAATTAATCGTATAATCTGAAGGTTTCATTCCACTAAATTGATTTATATTTTCTTCAATAATAATTTTAGCTCTCTTTTGAGCAATCGCAAGCAATTCTTCATCATCTTCAGCATATTTTTTCATTGCAGTCTGAGCATCGTCAAAAGCTTTTGATATATCATCACCATTTATTGGATTCTTATTAATAAAACCTTCTTCAGATTCAATAAATTTTTCTTTTTTAAAGTCATCTTTATCCACGTTTGGTTGTCCAATTATTTTTGCTGCAGGTATTTTTACATTTATTTCTTTACCATTAATTTCAACTTTTACTTTATTTAAATCTATTCCTAACTTTATCGTACCAGTATATTCTGCAAATAATTTTCTATCTTTTTCAAAAACATGCGTTATTCTTTTGCCTGCTTCTTTTTCAAACTCAAGGACATTATGATAGTAAGCTTCGTATGTAACTAAATTTCCTGTAAGTTCTAATCTTTTAACGTTTTCTGATAATGATTCATAATCTCCATTTTTACCACATCCAGTAAGCGCAAACATTGCTAAAATTATTCCAACATTAAATACTATTTTTTTCATGCTATTACCACCTACCTAACCTCTACCTTATAATCAGAATCGTATGCTTTAATCCATTGAGAATAAAATTCTTCCAAAACAACTCTTGCTTGTTCTTTCGCGGCGGGCAATAATTTATTATCTTTTTCACTTTTCTCTTTAACGGTTTCTTGGCACAACTTTCTAGCTTCGGGTAATTCATTTGCTGATATATCTGTTCCGTTTAAAAATTTTGTTGAACCAATTGTAGGTTCTCCTTTCAATGTTGCTTCAGGCATAGTAATAATTAACTTTTTTTCTTTATCAATTTGCTTTATTTTAATTTTACTAAAATCAATTCCTGCAGTAATAGTTCCTTTACACGATACCACGTATTTAAAATCAGTTATATTATTTGATTTTAAATCACATTCCTCTTCATTTTTACACTTTTTTGCAATTACATTATATGTAATATTTGCCGTTTCTAAATCACTTTTTTCAACAATTTTGTCCAAAGAAATTTTGGCATTACTTTTTATATTTCCTTCTTTACTACCATTTACTAATAGAATTACTGCTCCTACTACTAAAATTACAGCAGACATCGCAATAATCTTTGACAATATACTTGAATTTTTTTGTTCAACTTTTCTTTGAGCAATATTTTCATCTTTTAAACTAGTTAATTCCTCTTTTTTTGATCTTTCACTATCCATTTTTTTCATACTTCTTTCTCCTTTTTATATTCATAGCAGAATATGTTTTTTCCGCGAATCGTTTAACTCTTCAAGTATACAATAAAATTATACTATAAAAAAAATTATATTTCCATACGATACAAAGTATTATCAAATTTGACCTTAAAATCTGCTAAAAACAAAATTAGCAATGACTAAATTAAAATTGTTAGAAAAAAGCCAACGCTTTTGCGCCAGCTTCATATAATAAATTTTTAACTATTCTTCAGATTTAATAGCAGCTTGTGCCACCGCCTTTATAGGGGATAGATTTCTACTACCAACTTTCAATAGTATATACCGCAATCAATAAAGGTAATAGATTAAATCCCAATCATTATAAAAAAATATTATTTAAAAGTTTTGATACCTTACTCGTTAATACATAATGATTATAATTATACCATCATTGTTTTAAAGATACAATTTGATTAGTTCAAACTACTTTGTTCTAGGCGTTAATTCATTTTTTATATTTTCATATTCTTTTTCAGAAGGATCGTCATCTATCATTAGACAGATATCACCATATGTTAATTCCATTCCTTTGCTAATAGACATTTTTACCAATTCGATGATTGCTCTATCTCTAATTTCTCTTTCTAATTTTTGATCAATATCTGGAACCATTGGTATTACTTCAGTTAGAAAATTATTGTTCATTTTATTTGTAACTTTATTTATATATTCATCATATCTTTTACTCATATTATTGTCCTCCTCATCAAATACATTATACTATATTTTTATAAATTGAGTATATATAAAATTTAAAAGGACTAGATTTTTCTCTTGCCTCAATCATTTGTGATTAATAGTTTTAGTTTCTAACACATTATAGTTAAAATAATTTTTATTTAAAACTGTAAATTAATTTAATAATTGTTATACCATAATCTATTATAAATTCTTTTTCTTCATCGCTAAATTGTTTTCTCTCTTCTAAAGCGTTATTACTTGAATGTCTAAAACATTGTATTTGTTTTCTATACTTTTTTATTATTTCATCATCTACATATTCAAAGCAATGTTTTGAATAATCTAATTTAATATAATTACCATCTACATATAAAAGATTTTCAATAAGATTTGCAATTTCCTTTATTTTCTCATCAATAGTCATATTCTCAAATCTTGCATTTCTAGTAGAAATTTCCATAAACATTTTATCAATATTATTTTCAATTTTAATGGTTGCTCCTTTTTCAAAAGTTAAATTTTCTACAATTTTTCTTCTAGTTATATATTGAACTATATTATTATGATCTAACCCTCTTTCGATTGCTAAATTTCTTATATCATTGCAAGTAAATTTATATGGGTCTTCAGGTGGCCTATCAATAATTCTATGAAATTCTTTTATCTTATAACCATTATCATGTAAATAGAATAGAACAAAGTAAAACAATTTTGTATTTTTTATAGTAGTAATATCAAGAGATGGTTCACATAAATCTTTCAAAATCCTTATGACATCTTCATCATCAAATGCTTCATATTCCATCTCATCATATGGATCGTCATTGGTTATCAAGTTGATTTTTTCCATTACTTTTTTATCTTTAATAATAGAATTATCAACTAAATCTACTAACCCAGACTTTGTATATAAAATTCGCATTTTTCATTACCTCCATTTTCCATCGCATAAAAGCAAAAAAAGACTAAGTTTTGCGACAATATTTGTCATCTTAGTCTTTATTTTTCTTAAAATATTAATTTTTTGCCTTTATGTTATCTAATGGAAATAATTACTTATTTCAATAAATAACGCTATTTTAAGGAATTATTAGTTTTTCTTTTCAATTCCAGCTTTAATAGCAGCTTGCGCAGCAGCCAGCCTTGCGATTGGAACCCTATATGGTGAGCAAGAAACATAATCAAGTCCTACATTATGGCAGAACTCAACTGAAGAAGGATCTCCACCATGTTCTCCGCAAATACCTAAATGAATATTAGGATTTGCTTCTCTACCTAAACCAACAGCCATCTTAACAAGTTTGCCTACACCCTTTTGATCAAGCTTTGCAAAAGGATCATTTTCATAAATCTTTTTATCATAATATGAAGATAAGAACTTACCTGCATCATCTCTTGAAAAACCAAACGTCATTTGTGTTAAATCGTTTGTACCAAATGAGAAGAAATCAGCTTCTTTAGCAATCTCATCAGCTGTAAGTGCCGCTCTAGGGATTTCAATCATTGTACCAACATGATACTTCATTTCAAAATTTTCCTTCTTAAGAATTTCATCAGCAACACTACAAACAATATCTTTAACATACTTAAGTTCTTTAGCTTCGCCAACTAACGGAATCATAATTTCTGGCTCTATCTTAATATTCTTTCTTCTAGAAACCTCAATTGCTGCCTTAATTACAGCTCTAGTTTGCATTTTAGCAATCTCAGGGAATGTTACCGCAAGTCTGCATCCACGATGTCCCATCATTGGGTTAAATTCATGTAATGAAGCAATAATTGCCCTAATCTCTTGAACACTCTTTCCTTGAGTTTTAGCAAGAAGTTCGATATCAGCTTCCTCAGTAGGAACAAATTCATGAAGAGGAGGATCTAAATATCTGATTGTAACGCTATAATTTTCCATAGCCTCATAAAGTGCTTCAAAATCTTTTTGTTGCATTGGTTCTAACTTAGCAAGCGCATTCTCTCTTTCATCAACTGTATCAGAACAAATCATTTCTCTAATAGCAGCAATTCTTTCTTTATCAAAGAACATGTGCTCAGTACGGCATAATCCAATACCTTCAGCCCCAAGCTCTCTAGCTTTCTTAGCATCTCTAGGAGTATCAGCATTAGTTCTTACTTTTAACTTTCTATATTTATCTGCCCAAGCCATAATTCTTTCAAACTCACCAGTGATAGTTGCATCTACTTTAGGTATTAATCCTTCGTAAATATTACCTGTACTACCATCAATAGAAATTTCATCAAACTCTTTAAAAGTTACTCCACCTAATGTAAATACTTTATTCTCTTCATCCATAACAATATCTTGACAACCAGAAACACAGCAAGTTCCCATTCCACGCGCTACAACAGCCGCATGACTAGTCATACCACCACGAACAGTTAGTATTCCCTCACTAGCTTTCATTCCCTCAATGTCCTCAGGAGAAGTTTCTAATCTAACAAGAACAACCTTTTTACCACTTTCCTTTGCACGTTTTGCATCATCAGCAGTAAATACAATTTGTCCAGCAGCAGCACCAGGTGAAGCCGCAAGTCCTTTACCAACTAACTTAGCATCTTTTAATAAACTAGCATCAAACGTAGGATGTAAAAGTGTATCTAAATTACGAGGATCAATCATCATCACTGCTTCTTTATCAGTAATCATTCCTTCATCAACTAAATCACAAGCAATCTTTAAAGCAGCCTTAGCTGTTCTCTTACCATTACGAGTTTGAAGCATATATAAATGTTTATCTTCAATAGTAAACTCCATATCTTGCATATCATGATAATGTTCTTCTAAAGTCTTACAAATCTTTGTAAACTCTTCATAAACTTCAGGCATAACTTCTTTTAAATGATCAATAGGTTGTGGAGTTCTAACACCAGCTACAACATCTTCTCCTTGAGCATTCATTAAAAATTCTCCCATTAAATGTTTATCACCAGTTGCTGGATCTCTAGTAAATGCAACACCAGTACCAGAAGTTTCTCCCATATTACCAAAAGCCATCATTTGAACATTTACAGCAGTCCCCCAAGAATAAGGAATATCATTATCTCTACGGTAAACATTAGCCCTAGGATTATCCCAAGATCTAAATACAGCCTTAATTGCTCCCATTAATTGTTCTTTAGGATCAGTAGGAAAATCACTACCTACTTTATTTTTATATTCATTTTTAAATTCTACTGTAAGTTCCTTTAAATCATCAGCAGTAAGTTCAGTATCTAAAGTAATACCCTTTTTCTCTTTCATTTTATCAATAAGAGTTTCAAAGTATTTCTTACCTACTTCCATTACAACATCAGAATACATTTGAATAAATCTACGATAGCAATCCCAAGCCCATCTTGGATTATTACTCTTTTTAGCAAGAACATCAACAACATCTTCATTTAAACCAAGATTAAGTATTGTATCCATCATTCCTGGCATAGAAGCTCTAGCACCACTTCTAACAGAAACTAAAAGCGGATTTTCTAAATCTCCAAATTTCTTACCAGTAATCTCTTCCATCTTAACAATATTTTCAAAAATTTCCTTTTGAATATCATCACTAATCTTTTGACCATCGTCATAATACTTAGTACAAGCCTCAGTTGTTATAGTAAATCCTTGAGGAACTGGTAATCCTAACTTAGTCATTTCTGCTAAATTAGCACCCTTACCTCCTAAAAGATTTTTCATATCTTTGTTTCCTTCAGAAAACAAATAAACATATTTCATAAAATTTCCTTCCTTTCTAGTCGATTCTCATAAATGAATTTATAAAATATATATTATTACTCTTATCTACTGAAAGTACCGCTTTCATAGCAACTATATCATCGCTATAATTAAGAACATCACTATTACAGCTCAAAGAGTTATAATCAATTAAATCTAAATAGACATCCAAATTATCATTTTCATCTTTTAACTTTGATGCCTTTAAACAATACTTAGGACTAGCAAAATTAATCTCGTACTTATAATTATCATCTATCTTGTAATCCTTAATACTCTCATAATCAATTGATACTCCAAAAACATTACCAATAGCCAAATTTATTGCTGCCGGATTCATTGTCTCCGTAGGAGTATCATACATCTCTTTTGTATAAACAAAAATAAACTTACTTGCTTCAGACTGCAATAAATTAACATCACTAACTGATAAATTACTGCCTAGCGCATTATATAACGCTGTTAAAAACAAATTATCATTAAGCTTAGCATTATACTCTTTTTTTAAATTATCATCTATAATCCTTATATTTTTATCCTGCACAGCACTTGTAGTCTTTGGTAGTTCATAACTATATCTATTAACAGAAAGTGTATTATCAATTAAATATAGCAAAATAATTAAAAGTATTACTATAATTCCAATTAGAAACACTTTTTTTAAAATTTTCTCGTTATTTTCTTCCATATTAACCACCATAGCCTGCTACTTAATTATAACAATTAGCAATCAAAAAATCTAGCGTTTTCCATGAGGATGTGCATTTAAATAAGTCTTTCTAATAGTTTCATTAGTCAAATGAGTGTATATACTTGTAGTACTTAAATTTTCATGTCCAAGTAGTTCCTGAACACTTCTAACATCACACCCTTCATTTAAAAGCATCGTTGCAAAAGTATGACGAAAAACATGAGGGGTAACCTTAACCTTTAACTGACACTTCTTCATAATATTATCAATAATAAACCTAACGCCTCTATCCGTTAGTTTTCCCCCCTTATCATTAATAAATAAAAACTCACTAAACTTTCCATCTAAAAGCTTTGGTCTAGCATCTTTTAAATAATAATACATCTTTTCCCTAGCATGATTTCCAAAAAATACTACTCGTTCTTTACTACCTTTACCAAAAATTTTAATTTCATTATTTTTAAAATCTATGTCACTAATATTAATATTTGCAAGCTCACTAACTCTTGTCCCAGTTGCCAGTAATAGTTCTAAAATTAATCTATTTCTTACACTTAATTCATCATCCAAAGTAACACTGTCAAGCATTTTCTCAAAATCATTGTAAGTAAAATACGTAGGAAGCATCTTTTCTCTTTTTAAATTAGAAACTAACATAAAAGGATTATCATCAGTAACATCTAAAAGCATCAGATAGTTATAAAAAGATCTTGTCCCACTAATCATTCTATTTATTGACCCACTTTTATATCCACTCTTTTGTAAAAATATCAAAAACTCACTAACATCCTCATACTTTAAATGTAAATAATTAAGTCCTCTTTTACTTAAAAATTTTTCTAACTTAAACAAATCATTTTCATAGCTTTTAACAGTTTTATCCGAATATTTTCTCTCATAAGCAATATAATCTAAAAATTTATTAATATTATCTTTCATATCATCACTACCACCTAAATTATACAATATAAAGAAAAAACAGTTCAATAAAAAAATATCTAAAACTTCTTAGATACCTTTTCACTTGCAAATTCTTCATCCTCTAAAGCTTCTTCTAATGCCTTACCAGATAAGCCTACATTATATTTAACTATATCATTTAACTCCAAAAACTCTTCATTTTCATAACTTACATCCCGTACTTCATCTTTTCTTACTGATGCTGGTTTTCCTAAACTATTATAATAATTACAAAATAAAGCCGTAGTAATAAATGTTTTTACACCACTAGTTAATCCAACTACAACCATACCAATCTTATATTCTAACTCTGTAGCACTTGCATTATCCAAATTATGACCTTTTCTTAAATTATTAAAATAAGCAATATTATTTAAACAAGACTCTAAGCTAATTCCATCATACTCATAAATACGATAAAAACCAAATTCTCTTCTTACCGCATCAACAAAATCATTATTTAGTAAATTTTTTCTTAAATAACCACTAAGATAATCCTTTCTAAAAAATTTAGAGCTAGACTTTACTAAAGGTTGTTCACTATGAGGAAGAGCTTTTAATGTAGTACTTCCATTTTGATTCTTTTTCTGCATACATAAACACAATTCCTCTACTCCCCTAGGAATTAACCCCTTCTGTCTCAAATAAAGAAATATATCTTGATCATCCTCAAACTCATTATAAAAACCAATAATATCATAAACATTACTAGGATTCTTTCCATTAAAATAAGGAAGCTTCTTCAAATCTATCGCAACATAACTCTCGTTATCAGCATAATAAGCCAAAAAATATTTTCTCCCCATCAAGCATCCCTCCTAAAAAAAGCTTAACAAAAAAAAGAAAAAATGTAAAGTTATTACATTTTCAATACTTCAACATTACTTGCTTTATTATTGGTAGTTCCTTGTTTTACACTACTTGATTTCTTTACAACCGTAGTTTTTGGTACCTTCTTTTCTTTTTTCTTTCTATCTATTATTACAAGAATAAGCAATATTAAAAGTACAACTCCAGCACCTATCAAGAAATAAGTTTTGTAAGTCTGAAAAAAGTTTTGCTTAGTAATATTTATTTTATAAGACATAAGTGTTCCATCCTCAGCTTGCACATCAACTTTTATAACACTTCCATTTACAATATCACTATTGCCTGTAATAACAAATTTAGCATTTTCATCACTTGGCGTAGCTTTAACCTCAATATTACTAACGTTATATTTAACAGTTAATTCATAACTTGTTACTGTAGAATTAAAACCAATATCATACCCCGTTAATACCAAAGATTTCAAAGTGGCATCATTAGACGCATCTTTAATTTCTTCTCCCTCTTTAAGTCTAATTACTTTTAAAGTATATACAGAAGAATTTGTTCCATCACTAAGTGTAATTGGAATCTCGTTTTCACCAACCTCCAAATTCACCTCTTTTTGATACTCCGTGTTTATCCCGTCGCTAGCTGCTTCTGCATTTATTTTAATGTTCTCAACATCATACAAAACCTTAATTTCATAATTAGTCTTAAACTTACTAAAATCAATTGTTTGTCCTTCAATATTTAACTCTTTTAAATATAATTTAATATCTGTTTTTGCAGTTGTCGTTGTTACCTTAGTTGTTGTTGTAGTCGTTGTTGTTGTATTTTCTTCTTTAGTATAGCAAGCATATAAAGTAGTATTTTTTTTAGCCTTATAAACATTTTTATTTCCTGTTGTAGTACAATTTTTATTAGTTCCCCAGCCATTAAAGGTATAGCCTTCTCTAACTGGAACTCCAGCTTCATTTAAATTAACATTACAAACACCATTTTTAGAAGTACAAGATAGTTCCTTAAAAGTTCCAGTTCCACCATTAGCATCAAAATTAATTTTAAATATACTTGATTTTGTTGTAGTCGTCGTTGTTGTCTTTGGAATCACATTAACCTTTAATAATTCTGCTTTATATAGATGTGTTTCATTATTGCCCTCGGTTACAAACGAAAAATTAGTAAAAGTTATTGCATACTCTTTTTTAGATGTAACACTAGGTGCCCTAAAACTTAGATGAATACCAGCATTTGTTTTGACATTATTTAATACTAAGTTTGTCCCATTACTAACATTTGTAAACCCGTCACCAGTTATTCCATAAAAAGTTAATGCATCGTCAAAACCTACATTTCCCTTAACACTAACTAAATTATCTCCTGGACTAATGGTACAATCTATCATCTCACCACTTGACACTGAACTAGAGCAAGCAATTCCAAAAGCCCAAACTTTGTAAGGAAGTAACAATAAAAATGCAAATAATAAATATTTTTTCACAAACTACACCTTCCTATTCTAAAATAATTTTAGCATACTTAACCCTAAAAAACAATATAACTATTTAATCTTTTTCTTAAATAAATCAAAAGGAACAACACATATAATTGCCATACAAACTACATATCCCCACTCCAAAATATTAAGCGGCATCGTATTAGCTACACTATTAAAATATGGTAAATAAACAAGCAATATTAAACCCGCAATAATAAACAAATTAACAACTAAAACTGATTTATCCTTTAAAGCTTTAGTTAGTGTTTTAAACGTTGAATCTAAAGTACGAAGCTGAAAAGAAACTAATATTATTGATAAAACTAAAGTACTATAAGTGATTGTAATAACCTTGTTAGTTATAATATTTAAGTGTATTAAAAAATAATAATTTAAAAAAGTTATTAAGAAAATTAACAAACCCTGAGATACATTTCTTATAACTGTTTTTCTATGAATAATATTTTCATCTTTCTTTCTAGGTTTTTCATACATAATATCCTTACTATTTTTAATTCTTTGAAAAATAATTGACGACGTCGGATCAATAAGTAATTCTAGCAAAAGAATATGAATTGGTTTTAGCAATAATGGCAAGTTAAAAAGTGGAACAAATAGTGATAAAAGTGCTATTGGAATATGAATAACAAAAATATAAGATATTGCTTTTTTAATATTTTTATAAATTCCTCTTGCATCAAATACTCCTTTAACAATTGTATTAAAGTTATCATCTAAAATTATAATATCTGCTGCTTCCTTTGACACATTAGTGCCTCTTAATCCCATCGCAATTCCAACATCAGCCTTCTTTAAAGCAGAGGCATCATTTACTCCATCACCTGTCATCGCTACCACGTTATTATTCTTTTGTAGTGCTTCAACTATTCTCATCTTATGATTTGGATAAACTCTTGCAAAAATATTTGTCTCTTGTACGCTTAAAAATAGCTCATCATCGTTCATCTTTTCTAGTTCTTCACCTGTTATTACATGGCCATTATTAATTAAACCAATTTTATTAGCTATTCCAAGTGCTGTACTTCCATTATCACCAGTAATCATAATTACCCTAATTCCAGCATTATTACATGCCTTTACAGACTTATATACATTCTTTCTTGGTGGATCTTCTAAAACAATAAAACCTTCAAAATCATAAGATGCATCACTAAGCTTTTCTATATCATCTTTAATATCTCTAGCTCTAGCTACTGCTAGCACTCTATACCCTTCATTCATGTAATGTGTAATATCTTCAACCACATTTTCATAAAGTTCATCATTCATCTTACAAAGTGGTAACACACTCTCATAAGCCCCTTTTATACAAAGTACCCCATCAGACCAAAGTATCCCCATCATTTTAGATACATTTGAAAAAGGATATTCTCTTAAAACCTCCCATGACTTAATCTTTACATTACTAAAATACTTTTTTATTGCTTTTTCCATCGGATCAATTGAAACTTTTAAAGAAGCTCTAACAGCACTTTCACCAAAAGACTTACTATTCTCATAAACAAAAGCCACATTCATTTTATTTTGAGTTAATGTTCCAGTTTTATCAGTACATAATACATTTATAGCACCAAGTGTTTCAGTAGCATTTAAATTCTTAACAAGTGTTTTTTCTTTCGCAAGACCAGAAGCTCCTAATGCTAAAAACACCGTAAGTATTACTGGTATTTCTTCCGGTATTGTTGCCATTGCTATCGTAATGCCCGCTAAAATAGATTCTATAATTCTTTCTTTAAGACTCAAATCTCCTAAATTAATAAAATTAATAATCATCGTAAAAACACAAACCAAAACACTTATAATCGTGCACACATAAACTAATTTATTTACCTGTTTCGTTAAAGGGCTTTTTCCCTTTTTAATTTCTTCAAGTTCAGAACCAATCCTACCAATTTCCGTCATAGTACCAGCATTACTAACTTTAAATAGTCCTACTCCACCAACTACGCTAGTTCCAGAATAGACCATGTTTAATTTAAAATGATTCTTAATATCTTCCAAAATGTTTTTATAAACAACTGCTGATTCGCCAGTAAGTATCGCTTCATTAATACCTAACCCCTCAGCATAAAGTAATATCCCATCAGCTGGAACACTGTCTCCCTCTTCTAATATAACCAAATCTCCAACTACTAACTCCTCACTTGTAATTGTTTTTATCATTTTATTTCTAATTACTTTAACATTAATTGCTGATAACTTACTAAGTTCTTCTAACGCCTTTTCTGTCTTATTTTCTTGAAAAAAAGAAATCATAGAAATTACCACTACAAAAACTAACATTAAACAGCCATCTGCATACTCACCAATAATAAAATATACACTTGCTGTAATAATTAAAAGTAAAAACATTGGTTCTTTAAAAACTGCTAGCAGCCTAAAAATAAAAGGTAGCTTTTTCTTAGACTTTAAAACATTAGCTCCATATTTTTCCCTTAAATTTAAAACCGCTTCTTCACTTAATCCATTATATTCTTCAAAAACCCCTTCTAACTCTTTATTCATTTATATCACCTTTATAACTATTAATGCAATTAATTATTTTTTATGTAAAAAACAGCCATACTCATGAGAATTAATAACCCCTATTGCCTGCAAAAAGGAATATATAATTGTAGAGCCAACAAAACTCATTCCTCTCTTTTTTAAATCTTTAGATATTTGATCAGACAAATAACTAGTAGTTTTATCACACTCCACTATAATATTTCCTTGAGTAAACTTACACAAATAATTATAAAAACTTCCATACTCTTTTACAATATCCTTAAAAATTCTAGCAGTTTTAACACTAGCCATTATTTTTAATTTGTTTCTTATAATTTTTTCATCGCTTAATAACTCCAAAATTTTATTTTCATCATACCTAACTACTTTATTAATATCAAAATTATCATAAGCATATCTAAAATCTTCTCTTTTATTTAAAACACACTCCCAAGAAAGTCCTGCCTGAAAACTTTCTAAAATTAGCATTTCAAATAAATAAGCATCACCAGTATTTAATACGCCCCATTCTTCATCATGATATTTAACATATAAAAGATTATCTAAATTACACCATTTACATCTATTCATCTTTTTATCTTACCTTTTCAATCAAAACACTTTTTTCTTTAAGTTTAATTTTAACAGCTTTGTATCTAAAGTCTTCTAACTCCTTTTTATACTTTAAAAAAGAATGATCCAAAGCCTAAAATATTTTTTATTTCATCAAAACTAAGTTCATATTTATCCTTATTATTATCTCTAATATATTTCCACAATTTATCATACTTACTAATAAACTACCTCTAACTATATTTTAACAAAATAATAAAAGGCTTTCTAGAGCCTCTCACTATTTTTTAAATATTCAACTATATTATCAATATTAACTAATTCTTTTGTACCACTTTTTAAGTCCTCTACTTCATAATTCTGATTGTCAAATTTTGAACCTAATACAATCATCCTTGGAGTACCCAATAAAGATACATCATTAATTCTATTTCCTAAAGACAAATTTTCTCGATCATCAATAATACAATCTATTTTATTGTTTAAAAGATTTTCATAAAGTTTAAATGCATTAAACTTATTATCTTCATTATAGATTATATGTACTTTATATGGTGCTATCTCGTATGGTATTGAAAAACCTTTAATCTGATTATTCTTAATAATTATATTATTCTCAATTAAAGTTGCTAGTATTCTTCCAACACCTATTCCATAACACCCCATATAAAATGGCTTATTTTCTCCATTTTCATCTTGAAAGTACAAGCCCATCGTCTTCGCATATTTAGTCCCTAGTTTAAAATTATTTCCTAATTCAATAGTACCAACTTCCTGCATTTCATCTAAAGACACTCCATTTAATTCTTTTATAAAAATATCTTTATCTTCATAATCCAATACTTCTTTATTAATACCTATATTATTTTCTTTACTATATAAAATAACATCCTCACCTTGTGGTAAAATTGCCTGAAATTCTTCAGATACTCTGCCACCAATAGTTCCACCATCACTTATTGTCGGAATAACATCTATTCCTATTCTTTTAAAAATATTTAAATAAGCACTATGCATTTTATTAAAAGAGTCTACCATATCATTTTCAGTTTTATCAAATGAATAAGCATCCATCATCACAAAAGTTCTTGGTCTAAATAAATAACCTCTAGTTCTAATTTCTTTTCTAAATTTTTCGCCTATTTGATAATAAATCGTTGGCAATTGTTTATACGAAATTACTCTATTAGCAGCAAATAGAGCTGCACACTCTTCAGCAGTTGGTGCAAGTCCATACTCTCCTAAATTATTATTAACAGTAAACATAATATCTTTTTCCGTAGTATATAATTGCCACCTATGAGATTTTTCCCATATTTCTTTTGGTTGCAATTTTGGAAATTCAACTTGAACACAATCAGCTCTATCGAGTTCTTCTATTATTATTTTTTCAATATTCTGTTCCAATTTTGTCCAAACGTTACCATAAGCATAGATTCCACTTTCAAATTGATATAATTCACCTAACTTCATTAAAATATCTTGTCCAGCATATTTTCTATCAATATCATTAAAATTTATTTTTCTAATATTTAATTTACTTAACTTCATCCTCATCTTCCTTTCTTCATTTAAAAAATAAAAATCTCGGTCGTCTAAAATAATTCATATTCTCCTCCAAAAAAAGATGATACCAAAAGAGTGCTAAGCACGGTACCATCCTTACTTTTACTTATTTTCTATAACGGGCAACCCGGAAATGTTTTCATTTCTCTCAAAAGGTAGGAGTCATTCATCAGCATAACTTGTTCCCACTATACCAAGCTCACTTTTATGCATTCCTAAATAACATTCCTTTTTCAGCGATTTAAAACACCTAAAGTATAGCATCTATTTAAAATAAAATCAAGAATCACAAAACTTTACTATAATTTCAAATCAAGAGGTTCTAAAATATCTTTTGCAGAATCATATTGTTTTTTTACTAACTGCCTTCCTCTATCTGACATTTTATTATAGCTTCTTTCAAGTTTATCTAAAACAAATTTGCTTCCATCATCTATACCAAGTTTCTTCTCGCGATAAACCATACTTAATAGACTAGGAACACTATAAAAATGAGCCATCGCATCACAATCAGCAATACACACCTCTTCTGGGCTTGTCTTTTCCATTAACTTGCTACCACGATGATTTAAAATACACTTTTTAACTAAATCTATTTTATCTTTTGGATACCCTACTTTTATTAAAAATTCTTCAGCAATAGAAGCACCAATAATATGATGTTCTTCAGAAAACTTAACATCTGTCACACTTGCAATATCATGTAATAAAGCTGCAATAGAAACTATTTCTAAGCTAGCACCATAATCATCAGCGTGTTTTTTTGCTAGCTCATACACTACTTTAATATGATGATCCCATGCACCAATTCCATAAACATTACTAGGTAATTCACATCTTCTTTTTACCTCATTATATATGTTAGTTATTACATCATCTATTTTCATTTTTAACACGCTCACTTTTTAATTCCTGCTTTTCTACTTAAATTATATAATAAAAACGACCGTCTAACAAGTCGTTTTAAATTATTCAAATTAAACATTAAATTGGTAGCGGCGGAGAGATTTGAACTCCCGACCTGCCGGGTATGAAAAATAAGCCCTAAATTAAATTACCGTTTATTTTTTACCGTTTCCCTTATTAAATAAGGCTTCGCTCCGATATATATTATAAAATAAAATATAAGTAAATTCAAGTAAATTCAAATAAATATAAATAATTTTATATAAAAATTCCCTAAAATTTCCCTGAATATTTTTTAAGCATTAAATTTATTTTCTTTCTTTTTTTATATATTCAATGTTAAACTCATCTAAATCGCTTATTTTAATTGTACCATCTTCTAGTGAAGATTTTAATCCCTCTTGATATTCGTTAGGGGCATAAATTACTTTAATATATTGACTCTTTTGACAAGGTAAGTAATAAATATATTCATCATCTTTATAAATTTCTTCTAAAGCAGAATCACAAGCAAAGTTTTCGTTATTTTTACTACTATCAACAATGACAAATTCTTTTTCAATATCATATTTTGAATTATTAAAAACAGTAATATTAAATATCTTTATTATAACTCCTTTTTTATAACCCATACGAATATCATCTATTGAATAAATACTATTAACTTTTGATATTGAATAAGTTAAAGATTTCCACTCAACTGTACCACCATCTTTTAGTTTAAAAGGTATAGGTATTAACAAAATCAATAATATTATAATAATCACAATTTTAGCAATTTTTTTACTTTTCATTTTTCATATCCTTTCCACAAACTATCTTTGTTAATAATATTATACCATATTATTGATAAAAATAGTAATACAATGGTATTGATATGTCAAATAAGATTAAAATGTATAAAAAAAATAGATATTTCTATCTATTATTACTCATATTGGTAGCGA
>URUT01000025.1 GCA_900551105.1 uncultured Mycoplasmatota bacterium | reverse complement strand
CCAAATCTTTGACCACCAAATTGTGCTTTACCACCAAGAGGTTGTTGAGTAACTAATGAGTAAGGTCCAGTAGAACGAGCATGAATTTTATCATCAACCATGTGATGTAACTTAATCATATACATAACGCCAACAGCTACTCTATTTTCAAATGGTTCACCAGTGCGTCCATTAAATAAAACAGTCTTACCATCAGGATCCATTCCAGCTTTAGCCATTTCTTCACTAATTTCATCTACAGTAGCTCCATCAAATACTGGAGTAGCATAACGAAGTCCTAACTTCTTACCAGCCATACCAAGATGTAACTCTAAAATTTGTCCTAAATTCATACGAGAAGGAACACCCTGTGGATTAAGTACGATATCAACAGGAGTACCATCAGGTAAATAAGGCATATCTTCTTCAGGAAGAATTAAACTAACAACACCTTTATTTCCATGACGTCCTGACATCTTATCGCCAACTTGAATCTTACGCTTTTGAATAATATATACACGAATTACTTTACTAACACCTGCAGATAATTCATCACTATTTTCTTTAGTATAAACTTTAACATCATGAATAATACCATCAGCACCATGAGCAACTCTTAAAGAAGTATCTCTAACCTCACGAGTCTTCTCACCAAATATTGCATGTAATAGTTTTTCTTCACTAGTTAACTCTTGCATACCTTTAGGAGTTACTTTACCAACTAAAATATCTCCCTCTTTTACTTCTGTACCAATCTTAATAATACCATTAGCATCTAAATTCTTACGAGCTTCTTCTGACACATTTGGAATATCTCTTGTAATTTCTTCAGGTCCTAACTTAGTATCACGACAATCAATATCATAATGTTCAATATGAAGTGATGTATAAACATCATCTTTAACTAACTTTTCATTTAATACAACGGCATCTTCATAGTTATAACCATTACAAGTCATAAATGCGATAACCATATTCTTTCCTAGTGCAAGTTCTCCCTTATCAGTAGAAGGTCCATCAGCAATAACCTCTCCACGGTGAACTTTATCACCAGCTCTAACTATTGGATTATGTGAGAAATTACTCTCAGCATTACTTCTTTCAAAGTTTGCTAGATAATACTCATCTTTTCCTTTAGCATTTTTAACAACAATTTTTTTAGAATCAGCATATTCAACTACACCATCAGCCTTACAAACAATTGTAGAACCTGAATCACGTGCAGCTATATATTCAACACCAGTACCAACTATTGGTGCCTCTGTTCTAAGTAGTGGAACTGCTTGTCTTTGCATGTTTGAACCCATCAATGCACGTTTAGCATCATCGTGGTCCAAAAATGGAATTAAACTTGTTGTAACTGAAACAATTTGACTTGGTGAAACATCAACATAATTAACTTTAGATGCTTCTACCATAACGTTTTCACCATTTAAACGAGCAATAACAACATCATCTAAAATATTATTATCCTTATCTACTTTAACAGTAGCTTGACTAATATAATAATCAGCTTCCTCATCAGCAGTAAGATATACAACATCATCAGTAATATGTTTATCAACTACTTTTCTATAAGGAGTAGTAATAAAGCCATATTCATTTAATTTAGCATAAGATGCTAGTGATGTAATAAGTCCGATATTTGCTCCTTCTGGAGATTCAATTGGACAAATACGACCATAGTGAGAAACATTAACATCTCTAACTTCCATACCAGCTCTTTCACGAGAAAGTCCACCTGGCCCTAAACTACTTAAACGACGTTTATCAGTAAGCTCAGCAATTGGGTTAATTTGATCCATGAACTTAGAAAGTTGTGAAGAACCAAAGAACTCTTTTAAAGCAGCTGTAACTGGTCTAATATTAATTAATGTCTTAGGTGTTACTGTATCAATCTCTTGAGTAGTCATTCTCTCACGAATAACCCTCTCCATACGAGCCATACCAACCTTAAATTGGTTTTGAATAAGTTCTCCAACCTGTCTTACACGACGATTACCTAAATGATCGATTTCATCAATATTACCAATATTATCAAGTAAATTTAAATAATAACTAACAGCACCATAAATATCACTAATAGTTAATCTCTTCTCATCAATATTATTATCATTACCAATAATCTTAATTGTCTTAGTCTCATCTTTTTTATCTAAAACGCTTACTACGGTAACTTTATCATAAGTATCTAACTCTTCATTAATAGTTACCTCTTTTAAGTTCATACCCTTTTCAAAGTAAGGTCTAAGTTCTTCTAAACGAGTCTTATCAATAACCTCACCCTTCTTAGCTACTGTTTCATTTTCAAACTTTAAATTTTCTGCTAAAGTACAGCCAAGTAAACGATCAAGAACATTAAGTTTCTTATTAAATTTATAACGTCCAACTTTTGCCAAATCATATCTAAAGCGATCAAAGAATCTAACAATTAATTGGTTCTTAGCACTATCTAAAGTTGCTGGTTCACCTGGTTTTAATTTCTCATAAATTTCAATTAAAGCTTCATCAGTATTCTTAGTGCTATCTTTTTCTAAAGTATTATCTATGAAACGATTTTCTCCAAATACCTCTTTAATAGACTCATCACTAGATAAACCAAGTGCACGTAAGAATGTTGTAACAGGAACTTTTCTAGTACGATCTATTCTTACATAGATAACATCACGAGCATCTAATTCAAACTCTAACCAAGTACCTCTATTTGGAATCATTTCGCCAGAAACAACTGGTCTACCATTCTTATCTATCTCTCTTTTGAAATAAATAGATGGACTTCTAACAAGTTGTGACTGGATTACTCTTTCAACACCATTAATAATAAATGTACCAGCATCTGTCATTAAAGGCATATCCCCTAAGAAAACCTCTTGCTCTTTAACTTCACCAGTCTCATGAATAAATACACGAGCTTGTACCTTTAAAGGAGCAGCAAAAGTCACCATACGCTCTTTAGCTTCTTTAACAGAATACCTAGGCGTATCAAAAGAATAATCACCAAATTCAAGTGAAATATTTCCGGTGAAACTCTCAACTGGGAATAAATCATCAAATACTTCCTTTATACCGCTTTCTAGAAACCACTGATATGATTTCTTTTGAATATCCAATAAATCTGCAAGTTCAAAGTTGTTAATCGTTTTAGAGAAAGTAGCCCTTTCCCTATGGTCACCAAATTTTGCTATTTTGTATGCCACTAAATTTCACCCCAAACAATATATTTTTTAGTATATATCTCCAGCCAAGAGAGATACAACTCCAATTTAAAATTATACTAGATAAAACGCCATTGTGTCAACGATAAAAAGATGGAAAAGCCTCAAAAAAATAAATTTTTCAAAGTTTAAAGTCTAATTCCGGTAATTTCACCAATATCATTCTCATCAATATAATCAAATAAACTATCATCAAAATATGAATTAAGCTCTTCTCTTGAGCACATTACCACATCACTCTTAGGCTCATAAATCATATAAATTGGTTTATCCTTAACCCTCTTTTTCACAGTAATAACCGCTATCGGCATCGCTTCCCGCTTCTTAGCGCTCGGAGCATTATTCTTAACAATTCTAATATCAATCTTGTTAAGCTCACTAGTACTAAACAACTGTTTTCTTAAATAAAGCAAATAAGAAAAAGCATCCATACCCTCCAAATTACTATAAGAAACATACTCAATTAACATCTTAACGCGCTCTTCAAAACTAATAACCGGATTGTGTTTTCCAAAAATTTTAATAAGCTCATCCAAATTAGAAACCTTCTGATAAAATTTAGCACGATAAGCTAAAGAATCCCTAATATAATCATATACTCTGCTAAAAGCCTCATTAAACTTACTAACGGTATCACAATTTTTATTTAAACAAGCAAGCCCCTCTAAACTATTACCAGTCTTACTAGCAAATAAATCACCATCTAAAATACTAGTAACCGCATCGGCTCTCACAATATATTTATCAACAATAAAAATCAAATAACTATGTCCTTCCCCATAAGAATCTAAAGAAGGATAAACCTCAAATGGAATACCAAGTTTATCAAGCAAATAAGCATAAATAATATTAAACTCAAAACAAACTGCCTCACTCTTAATCTTAGAAACATAAGAAACCTTCTGATGTTTTTTAACGGAATCCCCCCTTTGATTAACCGCATAATACTCCCTATCATAAGAAATAATCGTACAAAGCTTAATATATAAATAAATAGCTTTCTCTAACAAAGTAAACTCTTCCGGCACTGGCCCAATCTCATCTAAAAGTTTCTGACTTGGTTTAACACCCTTAACCTCATCATTAGTAGTTCCATTTAAATAATTGATACTCTGAAAATCACAAACCTGATATGAAAAAATTTCTTTAATTCTCCCAAACATCTTTCTATCAAAATAAAAATTATCTAATATCTTCTTATTAGTGAAAAAAAGCTTTAGCACATGCAAAAACTCATCTAACTTTATTCCATGAAACTCGGTTGAACTAAGTACTTTTTTATACTCATCATCTGGTAAACTCAAAAAATCAAAAAAATCATCAGACGTATAATATAAAACTTTATCTAAAAGTCCAGTCCGATAAGTAATTCCCTCATATTCTTCTTTCAAAGCCTCAAAAGAAACTAACTTTCTAAGTCTTTGCACTTTCCTCTTATCGTCATTATTTAACCTATCATAATAAAATTTAATTATCTTGATAATACTTCTTTTATTAAATGTACTAATCTCCCCATTATCCTCACACTTAACACAAAAATAACTTAATCTATCACTAAAGATTCTCATAAGCATATTATAGTATTTTTTATCACGCAAAAACTTATAAACCAGCTTCGCATCACTAGTCATAGTAATTCTTCTAAACTCATCCTCATTTAATATTAAAACGTTATCTCCCATTTTCCCCTCTTATCTTATATATATAGTGGATTATTATCTATCTCAATATTAACCTTACTATTTGTCTTATAAATCTCAAATAACTCAGTCAAAGAATCCTTAACCATCTCATAACTCTTATACTTTAAGATTATCTGAAAACGATAAACATTCTTAACTTTAAACATCCTAGCAGTCGTAGGTCCAAGTATTATAACACTATTAAGTTTTTTATTCAAATACTCATAAGCTTTCTTTGCTTCATCCCTAGAAAGTTCATACTCCTTAGAAGCAAATTTAATAATTGTTAGATAATAATATGGCGGATACTTAAGCACTCTTCTAATATTCATTTCATAATTATATAGTCCCTCATAATCATTATCCTTAGCAAACTTTAAAGTTTCATTATCAGGATTAAAACTCTGAAAAATTACTTTCCCACTTGAACTACTTCTTCCAGCTCTCCCACCAACTTGTGAAAGCAAACTAAAAGTATACTCCCCGCTTCTAAAATCGGGCACATTAAGTGACTCATCTGCATTTATCACGCCAACCACTGTTACATCCGGAAAATCAAGTCCTTTACTAACCATCTGCGTTCCAATAATAATGTCCGCTCTTTTTTCTTCAATAAGCGTTATCATCTCATCAAAACTACCTTTTCTTGTAGTCGTATCAGCATCCATTCTAATAACCCTAGCACCACTAAACTTTTCTTTAACCTCTTCTTCTAGTCTTTCAGTCCCCAGCCCCAAACTAGTTAAAGCATCACTTCCACAAGATGGACAAACACCACTATTAAACACTGTATGTCCGCAGTAATGACATCTTAAATTATTAGAAGACTTATGATAAGTAAGCGTAATATCACAATTAGGACACTTATAAGTAAACCCACAATTCTTACAAGTAATAAAAGTATTAAACCCTCTTCTATTTAAAAACAATATCACCTGTTTATGATTATCTAGTGCCCTTTGCATCTCCAAATAAAGCTCATCACTAATTACTGAATTACCTTTCTTATACTCATCTTGCATATTAACAATAGAAATATTAGAAACCTCATCCGTAAGCGCTCTTTTCTTTAAAGTAAGCATCTTCACGACCCCTTTTTTAGCTCTTGCCATCATTTCCAAACTAGGAGTAGCACTTCCCATCACAACAGGACACTTATTATAAGCACCTCTCCACAAAGCAACTGACTTAGCATTATATCTAGGATTAGTATCTTGTTTATAATTAGTTGAATGCTCCTCATCAATAATAATTACTCCTAAATCTTTTATCGGTACAAAAATAGCACTTCTAGTTCCAACAACCACCTTTACCTTACCATCTAATATCTTATGATACTCATCACTTTTCTCGCCTATACTAAGTCCAGAATGAAATATTGCAACCTTATCACCAAAATAATCATAAAACCTCTTAATAATCTGCGTTGTTAAACTAATTTCAGGAACCAGCATAATCGCACTTTTTCCCTTACTTATTACCTCATCTATTATTTTCATATAAACAACCGTTTTTCCAGATCCAGTTACTCCATACAAAAGAAAAACATCACTAGTTCCTAGTGAACTGATAACCCTTTGATAAGCAGCATTTTGCTCAGAATTAAGTTCATAACTAACGTCCTTGCTTTCAGCATTAAGTCTATAAGCAAGTACCCTCTTTATTCCAATAACTCCTTCATCCAAAAGAATCTTCACAAGTGCATAAGGATACTCTTTTTTTAAAATAACCTCACCATCAATAAGCCTAGTCAAAAGCTCTATCTGTTTCTTCGCACTCTTATGCTTTAAAATATAATCATTATAACCATTTCCCAAAACTAAATACTCATCATATTTATCATAATTACTCTTAACACTCTTAACCTTCATACTAGCTGGCAGCATCGCTTGATATATACTAATCAAAGAACAAAAACAATAATTCTTTAAATACTTACCCAAAGAAAGTAACTCATCATTTAAACAAAAATTCTCATCAGTAATACTTATAATCTCTTTTAAATTATCATAACTCTTATTATCACTAATATTAACAACAAAACCATTTATAACCTTACTACCAAAAGGAACTAATACTTTCATTCCTCTTTTAAGCTTAGACGCTAAAGCCAAAGGAATTATATATGTAAAAGTCTGATCTACCATTTTCGCACTATACTCAACTAACACATCTGCATACATTATAATTCCTCCCTCAAAAATATTATAAACCACCCTTAAACATTTTTAAAGAAGAAATCCAATTATTTCCAATTGCTTTAAAAGTACATTTGTTCTATAATTAAATAGAGGTGAAAAAAAGATGAATGATTTATTATTTAAACGTAATATTATTGCTATTGATCTTAAAAGTTTCTTTGCTTCCTGTGAATGCCTAGAAAGAAATCTAGATCCCTTTAATACACCTCTAATTGTCTGTAACCCAAACCAAAAAGGTGCAATCACTCTTGCCGTAACCCCTTTCTTAAAACAATTTGGTGTTCCTGGCAGATGCCGCATCTATGACTTGCCAAAATATCAAATTCCTAAATGGATTAATATCATTAAAGCACCTCCAAGAATGAGTTTATACATCAAAAAAAGCAAAGAAGTAATTGGTGTATATCTTGAATTTGTCGCTAAAGAAGATATGCACATCTACTCCATTGATGAGGTTCTACTAGACGTAACTAACTACCTAAAGATGTATAAAATGACTGACTATGAATTAGCCTTAAAAATTTTAAATAGAATCAAAGAAAAAACAGGCCTTACCGCGACTGCTGGCATTGGTCCAAATATGTTTCTAGCTAAAGTAGCAATGGACATTGAAGCTAAACATACTAAAGACAACATTGCAAAATGGACATACGATGACATTCAAACTAAACTATGGGAAATTACTCCACTATCAAAAATGTGGTCAATCGGAAAACGCATGGAAATCAGACTCAATAAACTAGGGATATATAAAGTTGGTGACATCGCAAACTATAACAAAAATAAATTGCGAGAAAAATTTGGCATCATTGGTCTAGAATTATGGAACCACGCTAACGGAATAGACACAGCTAAAATCAGTGATTTAAACTACGAGCCAAAAGAAAAATCAATATCCCACTCTCAAGTTCTTTTTAAAGACTATAACGAAGAAACGATTGGATTAATAATTAAGGAAATGACTGAAGTTCTAACCAAAAGACTAAGAACCCTAAAAAAAATAACCACAGTAATTGGTCTTGGTATCGGATACTCTAAAAATGTTGGTGGTGGCTTTTATCACGTTCAAAAGCAAGACACTGGAACAAGTGATACCAAAGCAATCTATGAAGTTTGTCTAAGTATCTTTGATAAATATTACGAAGACTATCCAATCAGAAAAGTAAGTATCTCTCTTGGTGGCCTTCAAGATGACATCGGCATTCAAATAAACCTATTTGAACCCCTAGAAGAAATCAAACACACGAAAAGTAAAGATGAAGTTGTTGACAAAATTCAGGAAAAATTCGGAGCAAACAGTATCATCAAAGCCTCTAGTCTTCTACCTCACTCAACAGCTATTGAAAGAAATAAAAAAATAGGTGGTCACAATGCAAACTAGAAACGACATTAACTGGGCCCCTTTTAACTCTATCATCAACGGAAAATACATCGTTAAAGAAATTGAAAAAAATAAAAACAAAATTAATAAACCCATCTTAGATGAAGAACAAATCAAAGAAATTGAAAAAACTATAACCGAAAGCATGATAAAACAAACAGAAGTAGATATTCTTTACTACCAAAAAGGCTTTTTATATCACCTAAGTGGCACAATTACCAAAATAAACTCAGCTATTCAAAAAATCTATTTAAACAACAATAAATACATCTATTTCTGCGAAATAATTAATATTAAAGAAAAAATTTACTAAAATTAAAAATTGTGCTAGAATAAAACTCAAATTCAGGGGGAATTTATCATGGATAAATTAATTAAAAGGGAATTAGACCTAGACTCTATCTACATCGGCATTAAAGAAAAATTTAAAGAAAGCGGTATCAATGTAAGCTTCTTAACCGGAACACCCATTTATAGAAAATCTAGCCGCGAACAAGGTGATGACTATGTTACATTCTTATTGCTAGAAAAATTAGGTACAGCAAGAAGTGAAAATGGAACATTTACTCTATTTAAAGAATTAGAAACTGAAAGAACTATTTGGATAAACTCTAAAGGTGAAGTAGTAGACAAGAAAAATGCTTCTCATCACTTTAGCTCATTTAGACATTATCATAGTTTAAGAGAACTACTAGAAGAATGTAAAAAAATAGATCGCAAATATGATGCGATCTTTAACCTCCATGAAAAACAAATCATTAACGAGCTAGCTCCTACTAGTCTATTTAGAAAAAAAATTATAACTACTAATCTCCAACTAATAAACATGTACAACCAATTTATTAAATTTTACTTAACTGTTTATGGAGACCCAATTAAAGAAGAAAAAATAATAGAATCAGAAGCTATGTACCGCCGAAGCAACTTTAAAGTAATAGCCGGAGGCAAAAAATAACATATTTAGCAAAATTTTGATAATTTTAACTTGATTTTAGATAATCAGTATGTTATCATTAATTTGTTCTTGGGGAATTAGCTCAGTTGGTAGAGCATCACGCTTGCACCGTGAGGGTCAGGAGTTCGAGTCTCCTATTCTCCACCAATAAAAAAATTAGTTCGCAACTTAAGAACTTAAATAACATAAGAACTTGCCAAAAGTTCTTTTTTTTTGCTACTATCGGTATGTAAGCAAGGAAACTTGCATAAAATAAAAAAGGGAAATACTTAACTTTGCTTTGTTGAGTACTTGCCCAAAGTTATGGTTAAAGTACTTAATCTAAGGCAGATTGAGTATTATTTTTTTATTACTAACACCAATAAGGTAGAAAGTAACAAAATGATAACAATGAGCTCTAAAACTTTTATAATAAAAGTCTTAATTTTCATCTTTATCTACCTCCCATCTTTTTCAAGATTGGAGGACGATACTCACATCAAAAGAAAATAAACCTAATATAAAAAATCACATTTATACATAGCAAAAGCTAGGTACTTTTTTATGTCAATCTCTTTACTCAAACAGTTGCTAAAATAACCACAACATAGTAAAATTTTATTATAAGAAGGATGTGTAAATAATATGAGATTAGTCGGAACAACCGTAAGAGGAATTAGAACTCCAATCATTAAAGAAAGAGACAACTTAGCTGAAATAGTAACCAAATCAGTAATAAATGCAAGTAAAGAAGAAGGATTTAATCTAAAAGATAAAGACATCATTGCCGTAACTGAAGCAGTAGTTGGCATAAGTGAAGGAAACTATGTCACTGTTGATGACATTGTCAAAGACCTCGAAAGCAAATATCCAGACAAAGAAGTTGGCATCGTCTTCCCTATTTTATCAAGAAATAGATTTTCACTTATCTTAAAAGCCATAGCAAGAGCAATGAATAAAATAACTATTCTTTTATCATTTCCAAGTGATGAAGTTGGTAACGGCATAATGGACGAAGATACCCTTTCATCATCCCCATTTAATTTAGGAAGTATAATTACAGAAAAAGATTATAATGAACATTTTAAAGATTTCATTCATCCATTTACAGGAATTAATATGGTAGACTATTACCGCAATCTAGTTCAAAGAGAAAACTGTGAAGTAACCTTTGTATTTTCAAATAATCCTTTAGATATTTTAATATACACAAATAATGTTCTTACCTGCGACATTCACACAAGAGTAAAAACTAAAGAAGCTCTAAAAAAAGCAAACGCTAACGTCTACTCTCTAACAGACGTAATGAACAAACCAATTAATAACAGCGGCTTTAACCCAACCTATGGTTTATTAGGTAGTAACAAATCAACTGAAGAAAGATTAAAACTATTTCCAAAAACTGGCGATATATTAGTTCAAAAAATTAAAGAAATGATTTTAAAAGAAACTGGTAAAAACGTTGAAGTAATGGTTTACGGAGATGGCGCATTTAAAGACCCAGTCGGTAAAATATGGGAACTGGCAGACCCAGTAGTAAGTCCAGCTTACACTAAAGGCTTAGAAGGAACACCAAACGAAATAAAACTAAAATATATCTCAGACAATAAATATGCTAACTTAAAAGGTGATGAACTAAAAGAAGCCATCAAAAAAGAAATCAAAGAAAAACAAAATAACCTAAAAGGTCAAAACATTAGTTTAGGAACTACTCCAAGAAGAATTACTGACTTAGTCGGCTCTTTATGTGACCTAACAAGTGGCTCCGGCGATAAAGGAACCCCCGTAGTTCTAGTAAGTGGTTACTTTGATAACTTGGCAGATGAATAGTATGAAAATAGAAAAATTATTAAAACTTTTATCACAAGAACAAAACATAATCATTATGGGTCATCGTACACCAGATGTAGATACCCTATTTGCTTCTTACATAATGAAAAATATTCTAAAAACTTATAACATAGAAAGCGATTTCGCCATCATAGAAAACGAAAAACTAGATGATATGTCCCAAAAGATATCTAAATACATCTTTAAACACACACCCAAAATTATTAAAGAAAAAGATATCCCAAAATATAAATATTTTCTAGTAGATCATAATGATCCCAAACAATCAGTAAATAACAAAAATTTAATAATTGGAGGTATTGATCACCCCCCAGACAGTAATAACTTAAACAATATCATATTAGGAAAATATGCCAGCACTTGTCTGCAAATATATGACATATTTAAAAATAAATATAGCTTTAATAATGAAGAAAAAAATTTAATCTACTATGCTACTATGAGAGATTCTTACTTTGGTAAAAGTATTCGCTATCAAGAAAAAGATAAAAAATTAATAAAATCTCTTGGCTATGACGAAACATTTAAAGGTCTTTTAGAAAAATTTTTTATTAACACAGACCTAACAAATAAAGAAGAGGCATTTAGCACAAATAGTTTAAAAAACTACGAATTTAACAACATCAAATTTAAAAGCACGTACATAACCGCTTTTGATACTAACAACTTAAAAGAATATCAAAATTTTGTTAAAAATAATAAAGAAAATTTTTTAGGAATCTACATTGACATCAAAAACGAGCACTCATACATTTGCTTAAATTACAATCAAGAATTTATCACTAAAGAATATGACTTTATAGTCTCAAGAGGTTCAATGATCATTCCTGAAGTTTTAAAATATATACGAGGTGAACATGAATAAAATATTTAAAAATAGAAGCATTATTTTAGGAATAACTGCCCTACTTCAAATTGGTATAAACATTTGGATTTTATTATACTTTAATCATCTAGACCACCTAATGTACTATGAAAGTGGCACCGACACAAGTAGTCTTGCTCTACTAATTCAAAATATGTATACAAGCACTTGGTGGGCTCTAATCATCTTAGCATACACACTAGTATCAATTTTTACTTTAACATCATTTATATATAAAGACTTAAAATTTGAGTTCATTTCTATTATTCTTTATGTAGTACTACTATTACTTGCAATAAACTTTAAAGATACTCTAAAAAATAACATTAGCTCATTTTTAATCTTTATACCGTTAATTGCTCTAAACATTGCCAGTTATAAATCACAAAAAAAGATAAGTTCTTAAATATAATCACTTATCCTATCAAACTCAGAACTACTAAGTAGTTCTTTTATTTTTTCTCTATTTTTATGTAAAGCTAAAATTTCTTCATAATAATCTAACTTTTCTTTAACTTCCTTTAAAGTTTTACTAATTGCATTTTTAGAAACATTATAATTATCAGCAATCTCTTCCTGCGTCAAATTATTAAAATAATAGTCTATAAAATAATCTTGCTGAGTTTTAGTAAAAAGCCCTTTATAATAATCAAATAAATCTGAATAATAAATTATCTCTTCCATTACATCATATCCTTAAACAATCCATAAATATAATCTTCAATATCAAAAGGCTTTAAATCATCTATTCCCTCTCCAAGACCAATAAACTTAACTGGCAATTCTACCTCTTCCTTAATTGCCAAAACAATACCACCTTTAGCAGTTCCATCTAGCTTAGTTAAAACTATACCAGTAATATTAGTTATCTCTTTAAAGCTTTGAGCTTGACTAATTCCATTTTGTCCAGTTGTCGCATCTATAATAAGTAGAGTTTCATGTGGTGCCCCAGGAATAATCTTACCAATAACTTTATTAATCTTTTCAAGTTCTTTCATTAAATTTACTTTATTCTGAAGTCTTCCAGCTGTATCAATCAAAATTATGTCAGCCTTTTCTTTTACACCAAGTTCTAACCCATCATAAATTACACTTGCAGGATCAGCATTTTCCTTACCAACAAATAAACTATCAGTCCTCTTAGCCCATAACTCTAACTGTGGTACAGCACCAGCCCTAAATGTATCAGCAGCAACTAGTAAAACCTTCTTGCCTTCCTTTTTATACTTATTAGCAAGCTTCCCAATTGTCGTCGTCTTACCAACACCATTTACACCTACCATTAAAATAACAGTTGGTCCATCACTTTGAATATTAATCTTATCAGTTAAACTATCATCCTTAACATAAATTAATAAAAGCTCATCAACAATAACCTCTTTCAAATACTCAGCATCAGTAATATTTTCACTTTTAACCCTTTTCTTTAACTGAGTAATAAAATCCATCACTGTCTTAACACCTATATCAGCCTTAATTAATAAACTTTCAAGCTCATCAAAATAATCATCACTTACTTTAGTATACTTATGTCCTAAAATACTAAGTTCATTAACAAACTCTTTTCTAGTTTTAGAAAGCCCTTTATCATAAACCTCTACATCTTCCTTAATCTCTTTACTCTTAAATATTTCTTTAAACTTATTAAATAATCCCATAATTTCACCTACACTCTATACCTGATGCATCACACTTTATTTCCCCATTTACCTGTGTTATAACAACATTTCCTGAACATCTATCATCATAATCAGTTAAATAATTATTTTTTTTTAAAAAATATAAAGACACCTCTAATCCAGTACTTATTGCATCCCTAGCAGTCACACAATAAGCTTCGCTAGGCTTTTCAGAAACTTCTTCTTTTAAAATATCTAACGCACTCTTATCACAAGTAGCGATATCTGTTCCAAACAACATTGCTGACTCACTGGCATTCTTCCTATTAATATTACTAAGTGCTTCTTTAGAATTTGTAAACTGCCTACTTACCGCAGGAATAACAATAATCATGACTAATGCCAAAACTGAAATAACTGCAATAACCTCTACTAAAGTAAATCCTTTTTTATTCATCATTTTTCCCTCTTTCATTCTTGCTATACAAGCATCCACAATAATCCTGTCTATACAAATCATACTCTTTAGCTAGTTCCACACTTCTTTTATAGCCATCTTCCTTTTTAAAATCTGAAAGCAAAAATAAAATACCTTCATCTTTTTCTATTTTCATTCCTAAAGCATTAATAATTAAACTATTCTTATGAGGACTAACTGTCAGTGTTGTACCAAAAAAATCAAAACCATTTTTCTTAGCTATCTTAGCAGTCTTTTTTAGTCTTAAATTAAAACATAATGTGCATCTAGCACCATTTTCAGGCTCATTTTCATAACCCTTAACCGCATCATGATACTCTTCATTTAAATAATCTATATCATAATAAGAAACACCTAATATTTTAAGTAATCTAATTTGTTCACGCTTTCTTTTTTCATACTCCTCTTTAGGCTCTATATTTGGATTATAATAAAGAACAGTTATATCAAAATAATTCTTTAATCTTTCAATCACACTAGAAGAACATGGTCCGCAGCAACTATGCAAAAGCAAACTCTTCCTCCCATCTAATCCTTTAATTATTTTCTTCATTTCTTCATTATAATTCAAAAATATCACTCCTCATAAAGCGTTAATAAATATCTCTCATAATTACCACTATCTAGATTTAATACACCCTTTTTACCATTTAAACTAGCATATATTTCATTATAATAAGCAAGTACATCACACTTCTTAACATTAATATAAACTGTATTACCATCATTCATTTTTAACTTAAATCTAGTATTATCAATAACCTCATCCTTATCATTCTTACTAGGAGTATACTCCATCTCGCTAATTGCTCCAATAATTGAGCTATCCAGCTTTCCAAGCTTACCCGCAAACTCTTTCAAAATATCCTCAGGCGCATAATTATTAAGCACCGGAATTCCTATATAAGCCTTATCATTAATTGTACTTCCATCACTTAAAACATACATCTCATTAGACTTATTATATAAAACCACCCTTTTCTCTTTAATATTAATGAGTAACTGAAAATGCAAATTTCTTTTTATAGTCACATCCTCAATTAGAGGATTATTTAAAAGTGCCTTCTTCATCTTACTATTACTTAATGTAAAAAGCCCAGGATAATCTCTAATACCAAGTTCATCAATAATACTAACATCACTAACCAACCTATTACCAGTTATAATAATATTTTTAATTGGTCTACTAAAAACATAATATATCCCATAACCAAAAAGATATAAAAATAATACTAATATTAAAAATCTCTTATAATTAAATTTCCTCTTTATTCTCTTTTTAGTCTTCATTTATACCTCATCTTTTAATTAAATCTTTAAGTAAATTATATATTAAAGTACTACTATTATCAACACTCATACTCTTAACATTCTTACTAATCTGATTATATAATAATTTATCCTTAAATAATGTACTAATCTTTTCTTTTAATAATTCTCCACTAAAATCTTTCTCTAGAATCATAATAGCAGCTTTATTATCATCTAAACTCTTCGCATTATAATACTGATGATTATTTGCAACATACGGACTAGGTATTAAAATACTAACCTTACCTAACGCCATAATCTCACTAATTACACTAGCTCCAGCTCTCGTAACTATAATATCTATATCCTTCATTAAAGCACTCATATTATCAATAAAAGGAACTATATGTACATTACTACTAAACTTATTACTACTAAAACTATCATAATAATCTTTACCGGTAACATAGATTACATCATAATCTTCATCTTTAATACTTGATAAATAACTCTTCATCTTATTATTCATTACATTAGAGCCCAGACTACCCTGAACAATTAATACACACTTTCTCTTCTTATCTATACCATATTTACTCTTTAAAGTTGGTGCTATATCTATTGCTCTTTCTCCGCAAGGATTACCAGTCAAAACAGCATTCTTTCCAAAATACTTTAAACTATCCTCAAAAGAAACCCCAATTAAATCAGCACTTCTACTTAAAACCTTATTGCTCTTACCAGGTATAGAATTTTGTTCATGAATAAAAGTTTTTATCTTCAGTTTCTTAGCAGCCCTTAAAACTGGATAAGTAACATAACCACCTACACCAATAACTACATCAGGTTTAAACTCTTTCATAATTTTTAAACACTTCTTCTCAGCCTTCAAAATAAGCCCAATATTCTTAATATCACGCTTAATATCCTTTTTACTAAACCCATATATCTCTATTGGTTCATACTTGAAACCAGCAGCTGGAACAATATCCTTCTCCATCCTATTATGAGTTCCAATATAAAGAAACTCACTAGAACTATCTTTCTCTTTAATTTTATTAATAATCGCTAAAGCTGGATAAATATGTCCCCCAGTACCACCAGCACTAATAATTACACGCATCCTCATCACCTATTACTATTATATAAAAAAACTGATAAAATTTCATCAGTTTTCA
>URUT01000024.1 GCA_900551105.1 uncultured Mycoplasmatota bacterium | reverse complement strand
AAAATAAAAATAAAAAAATACCTGAAAACATCAAAAATACTTATCTAAATCTTGCCTCAAGCTTTTTAAAAGACAATGAATCAGTTAAATCTGATGAATTACAAAAACTTTGCAAGACCATCCAAGAAAATTTAAACGAAGCTGAAAACAGAATAAGTACCCATAACCAAAACATCGCAAATAATGATAATCGAAATGAAATAATATACACTAATAAATTTTCAAACAAAATCGAAATTATCAAAAATAAAGTTACTGAGCTATTAGAAAAAAATATAAAAAAGCAAGATATTTTAATCATACCATATACAAATAAAACTGTTAAACTACTCAACAGCGAAATTAATAATGAAAACGAAATAAATATAAACACCATAAATAATCTTGTACTAGAAATAATAAATAAAAGTAGTAACGAAAATCTAAAAATAGAAAATACCAATATCGAAAATTTAATTAAAGAAAAATTAAACAAATTACTAGAAGATGATACATATCTTGCAAACTTATGCAAATACTTAATTCATTATCATTTTAGAAGAAAAAATGAACTAGAATTTACTGATAACGAAGAACTAAATAAGTATTATAAACAAAATGAAAGACTTACCCTAAAAGGTGAATTAGTAAATAATTTTGACGAAGTTGATATTGCAAACTTTCTATATGAAAACCAAATAGAATACACATATCAAGATAATATTTTTAATTTAATTAACAGTGGTATTGTAATAAAATACTCTAAAGAAGATAACCAAAACACAGAAACTAACACAATTATATGCTATGCTAAAGAAAAACTAGAAGGAAAACTATTAACAAATTTATATAATCATCTTCAAACTCACAACGTACAATTTAATCCAATGCCAGCAAAAGATTTATGGACAAATCTAAAAAAACAAAATCAAAATATTTTAGAGGCCATTGGGGAATTATTTCAAACCATCATTATGCAGTTAACAACATCAAACCAAAATTTAGAAAACTTTAATACAAGCTTGCAAAACAAAAAATTAATCGAGTTAGTATCTCCAATTTACAATGATTATTTATCAAGTATAAAAGAAAATGATATTAATAATTTAATAAAAAAAGCCACAGACTTAATAAAAACAAAAGAGTACAATCAAAACTACAAATATATTATAGTCGAAGATGCAATGAATTTAACTACTAATAATTATAATTTTATCAATGAACTAATAAACAATACTAAAGCATCATGTATATTACTAGGTAGAGTAGAAGAATGTATTTATGAAATAAATGGCTCTAATCCTAAATATTTAATAAACGAGAGTTTTAAGAAAACGCATCTAGAAACAAATGCCAATATTAACCAAAAAATCATTAATTTACTAGACAAATTTATAGATACCAAGTCCCATATAAATGGAACACTAAACGACCCAAATGCTTTAGACCTAATTTATAATTTAGATGAAAAACTAGATACCTTACCTCAAAACAGTAAAATATTATTAATTGGTAGATATAACGAAGACATAAATTTATTAAATAATAATTATAAAATAAATAATCAAAACATAACATACATAAACCGAGAAGATCTAAATATCAAATTTGTTCTAGCACGAAGATGTAAAGAAGAACAAGCAGATTATACAATAATTTTAAATAATTCTAATAGTTTAAGCGGATTTCCAAATAAATTATTAGAAGCTCCAATACTAAATCAAATAATGAACAACAACATAGACTTAGAAAAACTCTTATATTATAATGCTTGCTTAACTTCATCAAAAGGATTATTCCTATACTTAACAGGGCAATCAAATTCTTCATTTGTAGAAGAACTAAAAGATATTTACTTAAACAAAGATACTAAAAATTGAAATTAATTTAACAGATGATAAAAGGGCATTGTTAAGTCCTTTTTGTCTTACCAGAGACAATTGTTTGGTTTGACCACCTCCAGTTTTCCACAAAAATATTTGACGCGCGGGGGGGGGTTGTTATATAATAAAAAGAATAGGTGATGATTAAATGGACACGAAAAATAATATGGCGTATATGATAACTTTGTTGTTTATTTCTATAATAGTATTAATAGGCGGAGCTTATGCCTATTTTACAGCAGGTATGAGCACAGGTGAAACAGAAGCAACATTAAGAGTAGGTGCAGGGCAATTAAAAATAAAGTTTGCAAATACTAATAGTGTGCAAATAGCTGAAAATGTGCAACCAACACCAGCAAAAAATGAATGTACTAAACAAACAGGAGCATATTACTGTGATCAAAGTCAGTATACTCCAGTAGGAACAAAAACGTTTACATTAACCGGAACTAATACTACTGATGCATCAAAGAATATGAAGATGCCATATAATATAAAATTGATAATACCTCAAAATCAGTTTTCAAGTGGAGCACTTAAATATACTTTAATTGGTAGCAAAGAAGCAAATGATAATGGAAAAGTAGTAAATATTGATACATGGCAAGATATACCAACAGGAGCAAATACAACTGGAACAATATTAGGTAGTGGATATTTTATGCCAGGAGAAAATGTCGTTCATACATATACATTTAATATCTATTTTCCTGATAATCATATATCGCAAGATGCAGATAAGAATAAAATATTTGGAGCAAAGATTGAGATAACTACTTATGAAATTGAAGAAGAAAATACAATTGCAGCACCAACAGGTTGGAACGAAGCAGCAACAGGCACTTTATTAGCAGCAATCAAAAGAGATAACACCGTAACTAAACCGCTTACAGTTCCCGGAAAAGAAATTTCAGCTGATAATGAAGCTGTTTTAGCATATACTGATGACGATTATGGAACATCGTATTATTTTAGAGGTGCAGTTACGAATAATTTTGTAGAGTATGCCAACATGTGTTGGAGAATAGTGAGAGTAACTGGCGATGGTTCTATAAAATTAGTTTTATATAATTATAATGGGATAACTGTTACTAATGACACTCCATCAAGTAGTACGCCTTGTAATGTAACTGGTAATAATTTAGCTTTTGCAAGATTTGAAGGAGATACTTATATATCAGAATTTAATTCAAATTCTGAAGATAATACTTATGTAGGATTTATGTATGGAACTCCAGGAGCAAGTACCTATGCAGAAACTCATACTAACAATAATCCAAGTACAATATTAACTAATTTAGGAGAATGGTATTACAATGTATTTTTGCCAATGGTTGACTGGGATGATACTCAGTTAGCTGATACAATATGGTGTAACGATAAAAGTGTAGTAACTGATGGGGCATTTAATCCAAAAAAGCTTACTTTGGGTACAAATTATGGTTATGCAAAAAATCTAAATTATTATGGTGCTACTAAAAGATTAGTGTCTTCAGATAATACAGCTGGTGGCACAGGCCCAAGTTTAATATGTCCAAATGATAATAATGGAGGAAAGCTATCTAAGTTTACTGTAAATGATACAAAATATGGTAATGGAACATTAAGTGGTTATGGTTATGCCCAAGCTGGTTTACTTACTGCTGATGAAATAGCGTTTGCTGGTGGTGTAGTAGGTGTGATAAATTCGAAACACTATTTATATCAAAACACTGATTTACTATCTAATAAATGGTGGGTTCTATCTCCATGCGGTTTTATTAGCGGACTCCATTCAACTTTTGCTTATATTGGAGTTGTTGGTATAAGAGGTAACATTGAATGTGAAAGTTCAAGTGTCAGATTAGCCATCCGTCCATCTCTATCTCTTGTCTCTTCAATCAAAATTTCCTCAGGCGATGGCACTGCTACAAACCCTTACAAAGTAATAACGGAATAAAAAATGTAAAATAATGCTTTTTTTGCTTACAAATCAAAAATCTATGATATAATTAAAGTACCTAGAAGATGGTTAAATATAAATCCGTCAATGGTGAATATTGGGAATCTAATTAGAGGTGGTGTAGAAAGCTAGATTTAATCTAGACTCCTAAAGCCTTCTATGTGATGCCCACCTTGCAAGTGCGCGGGAATTTATCACTAAGACTATTTTCTAGGTTTTTATATGTTTTAAAAAGGAGAATAATTATGTTTGAAAGATTAATAACTTTAATTAATGAAGAATCATTTAACAAAATCCAAACTAAAAACGTTTTAATCGTTGGCGTTGGTGGAGTAGGGGGCTATGCCTTTGAAACGCTAGTTAGATCAGGTATCATTAATATTAACATCGTTGATGGCGATGTAGTAGAAAATTCAAACTTAAATAGACAAATAATAAGTAATATAAATGTAATAGGTAAGCCAAAAGTACTAGTAGCTAAAGAAAGAGCTTTAAGTATTAATCCAAATACTAATATCAAAGTTATTAATGAATTTATTACTGAAAAGAACTTTAATATTCTCTTAGAAGATAAATACGACTATGTAATAGATGCCTGCGATGACTTAAAATTAAAAATGTTACTAATCAAAAACGCATCAAATTATAAATTAATTTCATCTATGGGTACAGCAAATAAAATGGATATGACAAAATTTAGTATAACTACCATAGATAAAACCTCAAACGACCCAATAGCAAGAATTATTAGAAAAAAAGTTAAAGATGAAAAAATTAGAACTAAATTCAAAGTTGTATCAAGTACTGAACCGCCAATTAAAAATCAAACTAAATTAGGAACTATTGCCTATATGCCAGCAATCTCCGGCTTGTTATGTGCTAGTTATATTTTAAATGACATTATAAAAAATATTTGATATACTGAAATAAATAAAAGGAGGAATTAAATGATAAAAGTTATTGCTTTTGACTTTGTAGGTGTTTTAGCAAACGAAAAAGATATTGATCTTTTACCAGTAGAAGACAAACTAGAAAGGTTATTTGGACCTAATTTAAGTGATGAAGAATATTTAGCAAAAGCCAAAAATATTATTGACGAAGATCAATTATCAATTATTAATACAACTAAAAATATAATTAATAAATTATACAAGATAAAAAATACTGAAATATTTAAGAAAATAAAGCAAAAAAATAATAATTTAAAACTAATTGTAGCAACTAATCATGTTTCATTCATCGAAGAGTTTATTAAAAATTCGTTTAATAGTAGCTATATAGATGACATTATCATTTCGGCAAATATTCATAAAATAAAACCAAATGCTGACTTTTATGAATATATATTAAAAAAATACAATATAAAATCTGAAGAATTATTGTTTTTAGATGATAATACAGAAAATATAATTGGTGCTAAAAATTTAGGGATTCAAACAATCAAAGTAGAAAAGCATACGGATCAATTTAATGAAATAAACAAATTTTTATAAAAAAAATCTTCTATTATTGAAGATCTTTTTTATTTTTTAAAGATGTAATTCCACTTAAATTTAGACTATGATAATCATGAACATCTTGAAGTAAAACTCCGTTAGAATCATAATAGGTACATAAATCACTATCACTGGCAAATAAAACTGTTCTAAAAGAATATCTATCATTAACATACGAATTAATAACTCTTTGTAAATTAACCGGTATACCATTAATAAGTACGTTTATACTTATATTAGAATTATATTTCATTTTTAAAAGTCTAGCAAAAGCATCTAGATGGTAACGAGCAAACATTACATCAGGATTAATATTTTTTACATCCGTTGTTAAAGAATTATTTATTGCTTTTTGAACCTTCTCTTTATCAATCCCTAAAATCTTAAGTTCAGGATACTTTTCTAAAACCTTTTTAAGAATCATAGCCACTAGCAAACTTTCATAAAGACAATCTTGTACAATTAAGGTACTATTTGCATCCTCAGCTTGAATTTTGTCAATTCCAGCAAGCATTAAATCATCAGTACTTATCGTAACTCTAATCGTATCTTTATAATCACCAAGCTCTCCAACTTCACACATTAAATTATTACTAGTATTTGTGCAAATATAACTATTAGGATTTTCTCCCAATAACACTCTATCTAAAATATAAGAATTTGTAACTTTATTCATAAAACCTCGTATAATCAATATTATTTTTTATTTATTAAAAATGATGCTAGCTTCATTGGATCTTCATTCTTCATAACAATATCATATATTAAACTAATTACTGGCATCTTTATTTTCTTTCTATTAAGTAGGGCAGAGATACTTTTAAGCGTATAATAGCCCTCAACAGTAGTTTCTTCTAAATACTTCTTAGCACCCTCAAAATCTTTTTTACCTAGTAATATACCGTATGAATAATTACGGCTTTTTATACTAGTACAGGTAAGAAGTAAATCACCAATTCCTGCAAAACTTAAAATAGTCTTCTTTCTACCACCTAATACTTTAATTAACCACTTAATATCATGCATAGACTCAACAATTAAAAAGCTTCTTGTACTTTCATTATATCCAAGACCAGTTATAATACCAGCTGCTACGGCAATAACATTTTTAATAGCTCCGCAAAGCTCTACACCAATCATATCAGAACTTGGTCTAAGCTTAACATTATCACTAGCAAGACTTTCTTCGATCATCTTTCTCGTATAATTATTATGACTAGCTAAACTAAAACCAATAGGCTCTTTATTAGCAAGATCTACAGCAAAACTAGGCCCTGATATTACTGCATAATTCCTACTAGGAGAATTCTTCTTAAATACCTCATGAACAAACTCACAACTTCCTTGTTCTATTCCTTTACTCCCAATACAATATACTGCATCCTTACTAGCATATTTAGATATTTCTTTAACACAATTTCCAATATACTTAGCACTAGTCATCAAATATATCATTTTTACGCCATCTACGGCATCTTTATAAGAAGAGGTAAACATCATACCATCCGGTATAGAAACTCCTTTAATAATCTCTTGTATTTTATTATTTAAAGCATCAGATTTCTCTGAAGAACTACACCATACACGGACATCACAACCATTATTATATAAACTAAGAGCTATCGCAAATCCAAAAGCTCCAGATCCAATAACTGCTACCTTCATTTTTTCATCTCCTCATTTATTTTAACTAAGTTTCTTTCATAAGTATTATTTCTTGGTATATAAAACCTTGCATTAACTAAATTATCAGGTAAATACTGTTGTTTAACATAATACTTTGGATAATTATGTGGATACTTATAATCTTTACTATTAGTTCTTAAATGACTAGGAACCTTGCCACATCCACCTTTTCTAATTGCTCCAATCGCATTATCTAAAGCCCCATAAGCACTATTACTCTTAGGAGAAAGTGCCATTTCACTAACTACAACAGATAAAGGAATTCTACCTTCCGGCATTCCAAGTAATCTAACTGCCTCAATTGCTGCATGGACTTTGGGTCCAATTCCTGGATTAGCAAGTCCAATATCCTCGTAAGCAATAACGCTCATTCTTCTAAAAATAATCTCTAAGTCTCCAGCTTCTAAAAGAACACCTAAATAATAAAGTGCCGCATTAACATCACTACCTCTAATAGACTTTTGAAAAGCACTTATCGTATCATAATAACCATCATCATTCTTATCAATAAACACTGTCGGCTTACTATTAATCTTTGCTATTATCTCTTTAGTAACCAGCTTATCACTAGAACTATAATAAGCAACCTCTAATAAATTAATCGCACTTCTAAAATCTCCACCACTTAAAGTAGTTATCACACTTATAGTCTCATCTGAAATATTAATATTCGGAAGAAACTCACAAGCTTTTTTAAGGCCTTTAAAAATATCATTTTCACTAAGTGGTTTAACCTCAAATATCTGGCATCTACTTCTAATAGCTGCATTAATCGCATGATAAGGATTAGCAGTAGTAAGACCAATAATCACAATAAGCCCACTTTCTAAATAGGGAAGAAGTAAATCTTGTTTATCTTTATTCATTCTATGAATTTCATCTATAACTAAAATCATTTCTCCAGCCATTTTAGCTTCTTCAATAACAATATCAAAATCTTCCTTTTTATTAATAACTGCATTTAAAAATCTATAATTTTTATTAAGTTCCCCAATAATTGCATTAGCAATACTAGTTTTACCTGTTCCAGGTGGCCCATATAAAATCATAGAAAACAAAACTTTATTCTTAACTAAATTATTAATTATTGCGCCTTCACCAATTAAATGCTCTTGGCCAATAACATCACATAGCTTCTTCGGTCTTAATTTATTAGCAAGTAATTCCATTTTCTTCACCAATAATATTATATATTAAATTTGCTAAAAACTAAAGATAAATGTATAATAATAAAAGAAAGTAGGTAAATAATATGCCTGATAATTTAAAAGAATATGAAAACTATTTAAAATTTGAAAAAAATTATAGTATGAACACCATAAACTCCTACTTAAGTGATATTAAAGAGTATCAAGAATTTAAAAAAGGAGATATATTATCATCAACAAAAGAAGATATTTTAGCTTACTTAAAAACCATCAAAAACCTTGAAAGCACGACTATCAGTCACAAGATAAGCTCACTAAAATCATTTTTTAAATACTATCAAAAAAGAGAAAAGATCAAAGTAAACCCTCTTGCTAATATTAAAAGTCCTAAAATAGCTAAAAAACTACCTACATACCTTACTTTAGAAGAAGTAAGTAAATTACTAGACGTAGAAATCAAAAGTCCCTATGACGCTAGAAACAAAGCAATTTTAGAACTTCTATACTCTAGTGGCATCAGAATCTCTGAACTATGTAATATGCAAACATCAAACTATGACTCTTATGAATGTATAATTAGATTAATAGGTAAGGGTAGTAAAGAAAGAATTATCCCTCTAGGAGACTACGCTATAAGTGTATTAGAAGACTATATAAATAATTATCGCCCCAAAATAAATAAAAAAAATATCAATTCTATATTTATAAATAATAGGGGAGATGCTATTAGTAGACAATTTATTTTTAAAGTTATCAAAAAAGAATGCTTAAAAAAAGGTATCAGGAAAAATGTTTCTCCTCATACCTTAAGACATACATTTGCAACTCATCTACTTCAAAATGGAGCAGATTTAAGAATTATTCAAGAACTATTAGGTCATGAAAATATCTCAACTACGCAAATATATACTCATGTCTCTAATCAAGAATTAAAAAATGATTATCAAAAATTCTTTCCTCGTGATTAACTAACGAGAATGACATTCATTTTCAGTTCTTGCATTATTTCTAGACTTTGCATTATTTTTTGCATTATTTCTAGCTTTAGCATTATTTTTAGCTTTCATAACTTACCTCCTAGTTATAGTATGGTATAAAAGTTCAAATAAATGCACTATATTAAGTGGTAAAAATTGGTTAAAAACATATAGTATTAACATGAATAATATTATAACCGCATTTACAGTTTCTTTAATAGCTGGCTTATCAACAATGGTAGGTTGTCTTTTTATTTACCTAAAACCTAAAAAAATAAGTAATTTTATTGGTATATCACTATCTTTTTCTGCAACTATTATGTTATTAATTTCTATTACTGACTTAATTCCTGAAGGCTTTTTTTACATATCTAAAAACTATAACCTAATTATAGCTATAATTATCTTACTATTAATGATTCTAATAGGTAACAAAGTAAATTCTGTTATTGATAAAAAAATTCAAAAGAAATCCCAAGAAAGCTTATATAAACTAGGCATCTTAAACATGTTGGCACTAATCATCCATAATATGCCTGAAGGAGTACTTACTTTTTTATCATCAACTATTGATATTAAAATGGGTATTAAATATGGCCTTGCTATCATGCTTCATAACATCCCAGAAGGGATTGCCATAGCTATTCCCATCTATTACTCAACTAGAAGTAAAATAAAAGCTATCAAATTTACTTTAATAAGTGCCATATCAGAACCACTAGGAGCCTTACTAGCATACTTAATCTTATATAAATATATCTCTAACTTAATGATAAGTATCATTTTATTATTTACCGCAGGTCTAATGATTTCTATATCCATAAATGATATCTTCAAAGAAAGTCAAAAATACAGTAAAAAAAGCCTCATCAAAGGCTTAATAATCGGTATAATAATAATTATTCTAACTAATATCTTCTTATGATTTACAATAAGCTACAAAAGCCTCAATAATCTCATCCAATCACACTTCCTTTAATTTATTTATTTCTTCTATAACTCTATTAACAACATATTCCTCTTTATTGTCATATTTAGTATAAAAAGTAATTAATTTAATGCCAGCATTATTGCAAATATCTTTTACTTTCATATCTCTAATCTTTCTAGATTTTTGTTCATGAGTAATATCATTTAACTCAATAAGTAAAAGTAGGGTAGTAAGATCTTTAGAAAATACAGCATAATCTATATTTCTATATAATTCACTTTGATATCTATTATTAGACACCTTAGTAATTATAGAAGCTAGATTAACTTGTGGTATTATTTTATAATCTCCAAAAGAGAAGGGGAATCATTCTTTTTTTCTTCTTTTAGTCCAGGGAATAAAAACTCTATAAAATTAAATATCCATTCAAAAAATTTTTTAATCATGTTACATCCTCCAAAATATATGTTAATTAAATTATATAGTATCAGAAATAGTTTATCAATAACAAGAATTTTTCAAAGTTAAACTCCCCTATCAATTTTATAAATAAACAATTAATAATAATATAAAATAATAATTTAATTAGTAAATATTAACTAAAGATGACATAAGCATATTGTTTTAAGAATAGAAATAAAAAAATAATCTACAAACAAAAAGATAATAGCAATAGATATAATAATATCTATCTTTTTTGTTCATTTTTAAGAGTTAACATAATATACACTTAGAGATCTTAGAGATGTGTCCTCCAACTGAAAAAGACTAAAAACTAGTCTTTTTTTTCACGTTCTTCAATGTATTTTTTTATTATATAACAAATTTCACCATTAATACTGCGCTCATCTTCAAGTGCGATTTTTTTTAATTGATTGTATAGGTCAATTGCTATACGTAGGGTTAAATTCATTAAATATCACGCTCCTATTAAAATTATACCTTTTTGGTATTGAAATGGTGGTATATTCGTGGTATCATTTTGCTAGATACCAAAGTGGTATCAAAGAAAGGAGATTCCAAAATGGAAGAAAGAGAATTAAAAGTAATAATTCAAAATGTACTCAAGTACGAAGACAAATCAGAGAAAGGAAAATATAAAAGTCGCCTAGGTTATTTTTTAGATTCATCAGATGCATATCAAGAAACCGATAAATATAAAGGTATAGCAGAGCTAAGTTACTTTGGAAATGATACTCAAATATTTGATAAGTTAAGCATAAAACACATGGGTAAATCGGCTACATTGGTATTCAAAAAAGTTGCAAATGTAAGAAATCCTTTAAAAGACAGTTTAAAGTTAATTAAAATAATGTTCAAAGATGAGACTGTTGATATATTATAACGCAAATTATAAATGTTTCAATGTTATTTATTCTACTGTAAGACATAAATCAAAGTTTACGCCTGCGGTAGATAAATATAACAGAATGTTCATACAAGAGATTGATTTGTATGGGCATCCTAAAAATCTTCTTGATAAGTTAAAAAAGCTTGTTAAGAATAGAAAGGGGATTAAATAAAATGCCAATGATCTTATTAGAAACTCCTGTTGCAGGTTCTACAATGGCTCCAAAAGAATTTGTTCAAGGTATTATCGGTAATGTTACAAGTACAGTTTCATTAGCTGATGTTGCTGCTATTGTCGGTGTTATTATCGTTGCTGGTATTGGTGGAATTATCGCTTGGAAGTTCGGACGTAAAGGATTCAACTTCATTAAAAACACCCTTACTGGTAAAGGTGGCAAAATATAACAGAAGGGTTAGAAATAACCCTTTTTTATTTAGAAAGGAATTAAAATATGAATGAATATGCAGTAGCGTTTTTAGAACTAGTAAAATATGCAGCTGCTCCAGCTCTAGCATGGGCGTTCGGAACAAAAGCATTTAAATTTATAGTTGACGCATTAACTGGAAGGAACGCTAGATTATAATGAAAGATTATTTAGATAAAGAGATAAATTTTTGGGATGGAATAGCTAGTACGATTTGGAAAATAAAAAATAGAAAACCAGGAGAAATGACTTGCACTGGGATAAATATATTTTCAGGTCCTCAAGGCTCAGGAAAATCATTATCAATGATTCATTATTTTAAAAAAATAGTTAAGGATTTCCCAAAAGCTTTAGTAGTAACAAATATAGATCTACAGTTTGAAATACCAAACCAGGTAAAAAAATATGAAGGGTTTGACGATTTTAAAATTGAGAATGGAATTTACGGAGTAATTTATATTTTGGACGAGATACACTTAATTTTAAATAGTTTAGAGAGTAAAGGAGTTCCTTTATCAATAATAGTTGAATTATCACAACAAAGAAAGCAAAGAAAATTGATTTTAGGAACAAGCCAAGTATATTCTCGTATGGCAAAACCATTAAGAGAACAAATAAAGAATTGTATCATCTGTAAAAATTATTTTGGCGTTCTTCAGTTCAATTATTTAATTGATGCGTTTAGTACTGAAGAGGGCAGTGATGGAAAATTAAAATATTCAAAATTGAAAGTAAGTTTTTTCTTTCATAGAAAGGCGGATTATTTAGCTTATGACACATATAAAAAAATGGACAATTACGTTGGGATTGCTGCTAATGATAGTTCATACAAATAATGTTAACGCCCAAAGCTATGTCGCGGATGATAATTATATTATCTCTAGCAACTATCACGATTTTTTTAGACATTATTTTGGGGAAGATAAAAGTTATCAGTATTTTAGCTACAGGTGTAGTAATGATTCTTACAATCGCAATTGCTATTACGGTATTGATAGTGATAACAATTACATTAAGATCGAATACGAAGATACAGGAAATTATAGCTATAATCAAAAGATAACTACTGGAGTAGATGAAAACTTTTCTGTATCAGGCAATGCGATATTTAAACAAGGAATATCACAATCAAAATTTACAAATATAATTTTTATTTTCGTTACATGTTTTATAATCTTTCTTTTAATGCTTGGAGGTCTATGATGATAAAAAGTGTTTTTACAAGCTTTTTTAGAACGATAGGTAGAATATTAGCCTATTTAGTCGTCGGAGGCTTAATTGCGTTTATAATGGCTAAAATTAATCAAAATAAGCCTATTATTAAATCTCAAGTAGTTAGTGAGGTGTTAGAACTATGAAAAAATTAAAATATTGTTTATTACTGGTAATTTTACCATTTATTGGACTTTTAAGTGTAAATGCTTTAGAAAATGATGGTGTACCTGATTATTTAAGTTTTAATTATTCCGGTTATGTTAATGGTAATCATGTTTATGAGCAAGACAATTATGATGAAACTTCTCAGTATTCTAATACTGCTACTGTTTCAAGTGGTAATGAAGTAACTTTAAAAATATATTTTGAGAGATATTCTTTAAAGCCTATAAATTATTTGGTACAAGTTTCAGTTTGTACTACTTCATCAGCGTTTGCTGGTACATCTACTCCAATTGTTGATTTTAATCGTGCTGAATTGATTAAGGCTTATAAAACCAATTCAATGCCTATTAATGACTGTTACGTAAATGGTTATACAGGCCAATTATATTTACTAAATTATGCTTTATCAATTCCCGCTGATTCTTACAATTTTAATCAAACGATTTGGAGTGGTACTCATGACAATTATAATCAATTTGTTCGCATTTTAAATGTAAATGCTGTTGAGTATACTAATGAACTTGCTCAAATGTTAGATACTAATGAAAATGCTAGTACTACTATCAATCAGAATAATACTATTATTAATCAAAATGACACAATTATTAATAAGCAAAATGATACTAATTCTAAGTTAGATGAAGCCGAAAATACTCGTAAAGGTATTTGGGGAACTATTAAAGAGGTTTTATCTAATATTATTGCTTTACCTAAAAAAATAGTTGAGTTTTTAGTAGACGCTTTAAAAAGTCTATTCATACCTGAAGATATGAGTTTTTTAGATGATTTTAAAGAAACTTTAGAAAATAAGCTAGGTTTTATAGCACAAATCCCAATAGCAATAATTGATTTTGGATTAGATCTGGTAAATTTAGAGGTTGAAGAAATGACAAGTATAACATTCCCAACCGTTGAAATAATGGGAGTACATTTTTGGCCTGATATGAACGTGGACATTACGCCTATTTTAGCTAAATTTAAAAATTTTAAATATTTAACTGATGTATTATGCGTTACATTATGCGTTAACACTTTGCGCAAATGGAGAGAACGCTTTACTGGAGGAGGGGAAGTTAATTGATATTAAAAGGTCTATTCACATTAATCAGTGGTGTTATTAACTTAATACCGTTTTCCCTTCCAAGTCTTCCTACAAAATTTATGACAGTATTAAATTTAATTTTTACAAATATAAAAAGTAGCTTTAGTATTTTATCAATATTCATAGATCTAAATTTTTGGTTAGCATGTGCCGCTGCAATGCTCTTAGTTTACAATATTAAGCACATTTGGAACACGATAGTGTGGTTATTGAATTTAATACCTACCGTTGACATACCGTTTTGGAAATAGTGTTCTAGCCAATGAGTTTGTCAATAGAACATGGAATAAAAGCGTAGCGATTATGCCGTGAAAGTCTATTGATAAACATACGATAAAAAATAATTGATTTAACAAAGCAAAACAAATCACATTTTTTTTGCTTTGGTTAGCCCTAACGGCTGGAGTGGTAAAGTTTTTTGTTAACTTTTTTACAAAAAAGTTAATAAAAAATTTCTGCAGCTTAAACGAAGATTTTTATAGATGGAGTTAACCTTCCTACTTGACTAAAGGTTAACTTAACGGAATTTTGTGAGGTGAAAATGAATAAATGTTTGCGAATATATGACCCCAAAAATCATATTATTGCCTATGAATATAATACAACTATAAAGACTTATGCCAATGGCGATAAAAATATCAAATATCATTCTTTTTCCAATCTTAAAGGAATATCAAGAAATAGGGGAGAGGGGACTTTAACAGAAGAAGAAAGAGAAAGATTAAAATACAAAAATTTACTCAATGTTAAGCAGACAATTATTGACTTAATTTATCATAATGGTATAATTAAGCCCTGGGAATATTTTATAACACTTACATTTGATGATGAAAAAGTAAACGCTTATGACTATGATATAACAAGGTCTTGTCTTATAAAATGGCTTAATAATCAAAAGAAGCAAAACCCAAACATGGAATATGTAATAGTTCCTGAATATCATAAAACCAAGCGATTTCATTTTCATGGTGTAGTAAGAGGGGTAGTAAAATGGAAACTATCCCCAGCCTTCTACCCTAGCGGTAAACCTATTTACAAAAATGGTGTTAGAATCTATAATCTTGATAATTACAAATTCGGCTTTACTACAATTTCAAAAGTAAGGAATGCTGAAGCTGTAAGTGTGTACACAAGTAAATACATTACTAAAGAATTTATTGATATTAAAAATGCAAAAAAATATTGGTCATCTAAATCATTAGAAAAACCAACTATAGAATATGCACAATTAACTGAAGACGAATTAAAGTTCTTTATAGACCCGTCAAAAGTTATTACAGAAAAGAAGATCGAGACTGATAATAACATGTCGTTATTTATCAAATCTCGCACAAAATAAGTCTAAGATAAGAGTTAACATAATATACATTATAAGAAGTTAATAACTGCAATTAAAAAGTCATATATTTACTAATCTTATCAGCATGATTAAAATCTAAACTATAATCAAAAATTAATTTATTTAAATTTTTCATACCAATTATTTATAACTTTATTATCTATTACATTATATAATTAATTAATATATAATTATCAAACTAATAAAACATTTAATTATCACAGACTAACTAGCAAATAAACACCCCTACTTTTTAGTAAAATTTAAAGTAGGGGACTTTGCTTAAAATTTTCTAGATTCTATTTCAGCAAGCTTTTCTAAGAACTCATTAGCATTTTCTCTAGTAACTTCTGAATAACCAAGTTCCCTTAATGCTTGAATTCTTAATGTATTTAATTGCTGAGTACGACTTAATTTTTCTTCATTACGAATTTCAATTTCTTGTACAAAGCGGTTATGAGACTCTATTACCCTACTCTTTGACGCATTTCCGCTATTGTAAAGTGAAAAGGCTGAATGGATAATACCTTCAAAAGAAAACTGTTTTTCTTCGTTAAATCTAAAATCATTGGGTTTAGTAAATCCTGCAGCTTTACTTAAATAAGCAAGTGTATACTTAATCTCTGGTATATTATCAATAGATTGTAATAGATGATACATATATAAAAGTGAATAATAACTTTCTTGATGATCATCACTATCTAAAAGTTTTTCTTTTATTAAATAAGTTATATCACTAACTAACTGTTGTTCTTCCTTTTTTAGTCCTTTTAAATCTAAAAACTCCCCTTGTAAATTATCCTTAAGGCCTTGATTTAGCCTATCTTCAACCTCCATTAAATAGTCGGTTGTCACCTTAATTGAAGAAATTGTTTCATCATCGCCATCTTCAATATCTAAAAGCTTCAAAAGTGAAAGTTTTTTCTCCTTTGGCCATTTATTTAAACTAGGTAATTCCAAATAGTTGTATACCATTTGTCTAGACACTCCTAAATACTTAGCAAGTCTAACCTTTGAAATTCCTAACTCTTGTAATATATCATTTAAATATTTCATATTTTATTTATCACTCTTTCTTAATTATTTTCTTTTACACTATTATTGTACCTAGTTTACGATTACTTGTCAAGGGAAGAAGTCAAGAAAAAAGCCTTTAAAAGGCCTAATTTAAATGGTTGTATAATTTTTAGTGTGTGTAATGTGTAAAACATTATATACACTTTTTT
>URUT01000023.1 GCA_900551105.1 uncultured Mycoplasmatota bacterium | reverse complement strand
GCCATTATAAGAATATTCCCAATGGAAGATTATTATAAAATAGATCTAGATATAAAAATGAAAGAATATAAATATGGAATAATCTATATTCGTGAAACTGATGAATTTCAAATGCAAGAAGAATTATCTAAAAACAAAGAACGATTAGAAATAACAAATAAAAAATCACTAGAACTAGATAATAAATCTAATTAAGTCAAAGATACAGTTAATAATTTAAAAACTACTTTTACTAATAAAGATAAATATGTTTTAAATAAAGATGATAAAGATAGAATTAATAAATTTATTCAGCAAGTAGATTCAACTAATAAAGAATATAAAAAAATGCAAAAATTATCCATTACCTTAAATGATGTTGAAACTGAATTAAAAGAAAACAAGAAAAAGTTAAAATACTAACTGAAAATAATGATGCTTTAAACATTAAAGTTAAATTGCTTGAAAAAAAGATATGTAAACAAGAAGATGAAATTGATGATCTTAAAGATAAAAACTCTAAACTACAAAATACGATTAATTTCTTTGAAAATCTATTTGATAGATTAGTAAAATTTATTAATGATAAAATGTTTGGTAAAGAAAAAGAGCGTGAAGATTATTGTAACCTTTCAAAAGATTTATATACTCATAAAATATTTAATGATAAAACTATTGAATCAATTCAAGATGACTATATTTGGAATAAAGAAAACGATAAAGATAAAGACAAAGGAAAAGATGATTACGAAATTGGTATGTAATCATCTTTTTATATAATTTACATGTGCTTTCCTTTTTCATTTGAAAAACGTGTACTATTGCAGCAAGGAATATGAGTACTTCCAACTGGAACTTCCTCTCTACATTCTCCAAGCACTTGAGCTTTATCTAAATCAGATATAGCAATATCTAACATTTTTAATGCATTAGGATTTTCTTCTATTTCACTTAATTTTGAATGCTTTTGAGTCCCTGTATCAAGCCCAAAATTTACACTTATACCAACATCTCCAACTTTTGCTTGAGGAGCAAAATTAGCCATTACTATGTTTTCTCCTGTTGGTGGAGCAAAAACTGAGATACCCTTGATAGAAAAAGAATTACTTTCTTGTGAATATCCAAAATCCATGCTAACGCATCCTGATTGTGGGAATCCATATTGTATCTTATAATTATATTCACCATCTTTATCTTTTTCTTCATCTACTACTTGATCGATACTAAAATGTTGATTGGATGGTAAAGCAATTTTCTTTCCATAATATTTCATTGCTGTTCTAAAAAAACTATCAATTTTTTGTGTTGCTTTCATATTCTTAACCTCCTTATAATAATATTTTATCATAAAAAATTATAATTGTAGTACATTTTGTTGAATTTGTAAAAAAATATATTACAATTATATTAATGAGTGATATTTATCATATCACTAGAGAAAGAGTTGTAGATGTCTACGACACTCGCTCCATTAAAAATATCGAGAAATTCAAACGAATTTCTTTTTTTGTCTAATTAAAAAATTGACTTTCAATATTTTAGTAGTTTATAATTAAATCGGTGAAACAGATGAAAACTTGTGTAATAATTTATAATCCAAATAGTGGACATACGCTAAAAAACAAAAATTTAAAAGAATATAAAAAAATATTAGAAAAAAAAGGATACCAACCAAGATTTATAGGGACTGAATACAGCGGCCACGCAAAAGAAATCGTAAGTCATTTAGAAAAATGTGATTTATTAATATCTATGGGCGGTGATGGTACATTTAATGAAGTAGTAACAGGGAATCTTCAAAGAAAAGAACCTCTTGTTTTAGCTCATATTCCTGTTGGTACAACTAATGATGTCGGCGTAATGTTTGGATACGGAAAAGATATTAAAAAAAATCTCCATTTACTATTAAATGGTGTAGTTAAAGGAATGGATATATGCGTAATTAACGGACAACCATTTGTATACGTAGCTGGCTTCGGAAAATTCATGCATATACCTTATGGAACTAGTAGAAAACTAAAGAAGAAAATAGGATACTTAGCTTATCTAGTAGAAGGAGTTAAAGATTTCTTCTCACCAACAAAATTATATAAAGTATCATATAAGGTTAATGGTATAGAAAAAACTGGATATTATTCATTTATGTTAATTTCAAATGCTAATAGAATAGCTGGTATTAATAATTTCTATAAAGATGTTAAACTAGATGACGATACATTTGAAGTGCTATTTTGCAACTTCAGAAAAAGAATTGACATCATAAGAACATTTACTATGTTATTAACGCTAGATGTTACAAAAGTATCCGGTTTAGAATTTTATAGGACAAAGCATTTAGAATTAGAATTTGAAGATTATCCTAAAAAAGCATGGTGCATTGACGGCGAAAAACTAGGAAGAGCAGTTCTTAAATATGATGTATCAAATGTTCACAATTTTAAAATAATGATGCCTAAAAAGAATATAGATAAGATTTTTATAAATAAATAACCACGAATTATTTAACTCGTGGTTTTCTTTTTAGTAGGTATATTTCCGAGCTTAGCATAACTAAACAAGAAAAACTAATAAACAATCCTAGATTAAAATAAGGGATCTTGTATTTTAATACGATTTCATGATCGCCCGCATCTAAATCAAATCCCAGCAAAGCATTACCTATTTTAAACGTGCTAACCTCTCTATCATTAACGTAAACATGCCAGCCCTCATCATATGGAATAGAAGTAAAAACGGTTTGTTCACTTTCGCTACTAACGCTTGCTGTAATACAATCTTCTTTAAATGAACTAATATTAATTTCATTTTCATTAATTTTAGCTAAAAAACTCTTAAACTTGTCTTGATTCAACTTATACACAAAGAAATCATATTCAAAATAGTTATTATAACCCACATAAAATGTAATCTTACTTTTATTAGCCTTATAGTTAATTATATATTTTTCATTATAATCATTATAACCCATTATGTTAATATTTTTTAAGTTATACACATAATTATAATCATCGCTATTGTAATAAAGTTCATCTCCAATTAACATAAAATCTATCCCAGTACTATTATTATAAAAATACACATTATCTTCCTTAGGATTAATCTCATATTTCATAACAACATAGCTGCCATCATTATATACTTCATCTTTAGATGTTATTTCTATTCTTTCTAAAACCTGATCAATACCCGTTGCTCCTAAAACAAAGTTATTTTGAACACTAAATGGATTATAATTGTTATAGTTCCAAAATTTAACTCCTGAAGAAGACAAATATAGTAAATTTGTTAAGTTTTTATTCTTATACACATCTAATTTGTCATAATCATATTTTTCGTAATAATTATCATCTTTATTATTTCCGATAAAATATTTAACATCAAAAATACTATCATATATAGGCGTATTTTGCTTATAATAATAACTATTAATTTCATTTCCTGGCATTCCAAGATTGTGTTGTAATACTGCCATATTTTCATACGCCATAGAGCTAAACGTTGACACCCCATAATAACCATACCAAGAAGGGTCATTAAAGCTTAGTGTATAAAGATTTTCTAATCTGTAAAAATCGGAATTTTCATCTTTTATTTTATTTAATACAGTCTTTTCATCACTATAACCCTCGTAAAATGAATCTTTAATTTGCGTAATATCTAAATTTTCATTCATTCCAGCTATTATTTCTAAACTAACAACAAAGACAAAACCTAGCATAGCAATCATATTCATCTTTTTAAAATACTTTTTTAATACTGCCAGTAGATAATATATTGTTATAACCACTAGATTTAACCAAATCATATCTTGACTTATATTTTCATACTTCTTACTATAAAATTGTAATCCTAAAATCAAAAGTAGCATAATTCCGTAAGTAATACTTATCCATCTAAATTTAAGTGACTTGATCTTTTCAATACTTAAAGCTGCAATTACTATCAATAAAAAGGTGTATACAAATGAATATCTAAACGGTAAATCATTAGGAACATGAAACCCATGCCAAATAAAATCAATTTGCCCAAAATAGAAACTAATAAATAATAATATAAGTCCCCAGACATAAGCAACCTTAACATTTATTTCTATCTTTGGATTAAATAAAAAAAGTATAAACGCTGCAATGGCTAAAATTCCACAACTAACATTAGGACTATTACTTACATCTGAACTTAATACAGTCGGCATAATTCCCGTAAAATGTCCAGCTAAAAATTCCACAAAAGTAAAACTATAATATTGAGACGAAGGAAACACATCGCTAGTAGCACTTATAGACATTAATCCTTTATATAAAGGTAATAGAAAAAATGCACAAATACCTGCTGTAATTAATGAATTAATTACAAACATCGCTAATTTATAAAAGATAGTCTTTTTATTCCACAATTTTTTATTTGATACTATCAAAATAATAAAATATATTACTAAGAAAATACAAACCATATAGGCAATAAAGTAATTAGCAAACATTAACAAAGCCAAGGAGCATACATAAAGTAGGGGTTTATTCTCAAAAATTAACTTTTCCACCCCTAAACAAATAAATGGTAAAAATACCATACCATCAAGCCACATAATATTAAAATAATACGCTGAAAAATAAGCACTAAACCCATACATTAAAGACAAAGCTATAAGCATATAATTATTTACTTTAACTTTTTGCCTTAAAAACATAAACATAAATAAAACGCTACAAACTGCTTTACAAGCAATGATTACAGAAAATGAAGTTAACAAGCCATTATGATTAAATAAAAACATTAAAATATTAAATGGACTAGATAGATAATTAAAGAAATTTCTAAAAAATGGTATCCCCATTCCCATGGTAAAGGAATAAATTAAATTACCTCCTCCCCTCACTCGATCATAAAGTTCTCCCAGCATTGGTCCATATTGATGAAAAAAATCTATGGTAAGAAGTGACTTATCTCCAAACGGGGTAACATCTTTTAAATAGTAAATAATTCCAATAACTGTCATAGCCACAACTGCGCAAAACAAATAAGGCCAATATTTTTTAAATTTCTTTTTAAAGATCATAGTCTCACCTAAAGAAAGTATATCATAAACTTAATAGTTTTTCTTGCAAAATATCCACTTTTGTAGTATGATTGTTGCGTTTGTTGAAAGAAGTGATAATATGGATAAAATCATAAATGTTGCAGTAGTAGCACACGTAGATGCTGGTAAAAGTACTTTAGTAGATGCTTTACTAAATCAAAGTGGAGCATTCCGCGCAAATGAAGAAGTACAAGACTGCATTATGGATTCTAACGATTTAGAAAGAGAAAGAGGAATTACAATCTACTCAAAAAATTGTGCTATTAGATACAAGGACTATAAAATAAATATTGTAGATACCCCAGGACATGCTGACTTTTCATCTGAAGTTGAAAGGGTTATTAAAACAGTTGATACAGTAATATTATTAGTAGACTCAGCTGAAGGCCCTATGCCTCAAACAAGATTTGTTTTAAAACAGGCTCTAGAACATAATCTAAAACCAATTCTATTTATAAATAAAATAGATAAAAAAGACGCTAGACCTGAAGAAGTAGTTAATATGACGTTTGATTTATTCTGCGAACTTAACGCATCTGATGAACAATTAGATTTTCCTATTATCTACGGTACGGCTCGTGATGGCATTGCTAAATATTCACTAGAAGAAGAAAGTGATTCAATTACCCCATTGCTTGATACAATTATAAAACAGTGCAAACCTTTTGAAGGCAATGAAAATGATAATTTACAATTACAAATATCAAATTTAGGATACGATGATTACATTGGAAGACTTGGTATTGGTAGAATTACCAAAGGTAAAATAAAAACTGGAGAAAATGTAACATTAATCAAAAATGATGGTAAAGAAAGTAACTTCAGAATATCAAAATTATACGTTACTGAAGGAATCAAAAGAGTAGAAAAACAAGAAGCCTTCTTCGGAGACATCGTTACTATTGCTGGCTGCGCTGACATCTCAATTGGCGATACAATTTGCAGCCTAGGGGTTTGTGATCCACTAGAACCAATAGAAATAGAAAAGCCAACCCTAAGCATGAACTTTGTAGTAAATAATGGCCCATTTGCTGGTCAAAGTGGTAAATATTTAACATCAAGACACTTAAAAGAAAGACTAGAAAAAGAATTAGAAACAAATGTTGGTTTAGAAGTTGAAGAACTTGAAGGAAGCGATGGCTTTAAAGTAAGTGGTCGTGGTGAATTACACTTATCAATCCTTCTTGAAAATATGCGTAGAGAAGGTTACGAGCTATGCGTAAGTAAACCAGAAGTATTATATAAAGAAGAAAATGGCACAAAAACTGAACCATATGAACTTGTTATTGTAAATACTCCAAGTGATTATGCTAGTACAGTAATAAACAGTTTACAAGAAAGAAAAGGTATGATTTTAAAACTAGAACAAGCTGATAATTATTCTCATATAGAATTAGAAGTTCCAACTAGGGGCCTAATCGGATATAGAAGTAACTTTATAACTGAAACTAAAGGCGAAGGAATAATGGTTCGTAGTTTCTCAAGTTATAAACCTTATGCCGGCAATATTCAAAGCAGAAAAAACGGTGTTCTAGTAAGTATGGAAACCGGTAAAAGCCTAGGTTATTCTTTATTTAACTTACAAGAAAGAGGACAATTAATTATTGGTCCAGCAACTGACGTTTATATTGGCATGATTATCGGAATAAATAACAGAGATAATGATCTTAATGTAAATCCATGCAAAAATAAAGAAATGTCAAATACAAGAAGCAAAAGTAGTGACGAAGCTATTGCTTTAGTGCCACCAAAAACTTTCTCTTTAGAAGAAGCACTTGAATTTATCAGTGAAGATGAATATGTTGAAATTACACCTGCTGTTATAAGACTAAGAAAAAAAATATTAGATCCAAAAGATCGTTTTAGAACAAATAGATAATTGCTTTATTAGCGATTATCTTTTTTAAATTCTTCAAATTCTCGTTTTAAAATTGTAACCATTTTTTCTAATCGTTCTAAATCTCCAGCGTTAGAATTAAAATTATTGCTTTTATTAAAATTTTGATTTTGTTGATTAAATTGTTGCAAAAAAGCAGCATTAGTCTCTAAAATTTGCCCAACAAGCATAAACCAGTTACCAATTGCATTTTGTTCTATCGCACTAAAGTCATCCATTAATGCAAAACCTACCAAAGTCCCAAATAAAGTTAGTAACTGAGAGTTTTTATTAGGCGGAAGCTTATTCATAATATAATTATATGATTGCACTAAAATAACATAACTGTTATAATTTAATTAGAAAAGAGGTAAAAAATGAATTTAGAAGGAACAAAAACAAAGAAAAATTTAATGACTGCATTTGCTGGAGAAAGCCAAGCTAGAAACAAATACACATATTATGCTTCAAAAGCAAGAAAAGATGGATATGAACAAATTGCTGCAATATTTGAAGAAACTGCAAACAACGAAAAAGAACATGCAAAAATGTGGTTTAAAGAACTTCTAGGTGGACAAATACCAGATACAATAACAAATTTAAACGATGCTGCAAATGGTGAAAATTATGAATGGACAGATATGTACGAAACATTTGCTAAAGAAGCTCGTGAAGAGGGATTTGAAGAATTAGCTAAAAAGTTTGAAATGGTTGGTCAAATTGAAAAACATCATGAAGAAAGATATCGTAAATTAATTGGTAATATAGAAAACAAAGTTGTATTTTCAAAAGATGAAGATGCGATCTGGATTTGCCGTAACTGTGGTCATGTGGTAATTGGCAAGAAGGCTCCGGAAATTTGCCCAGTATGCTCTCATCCACAAAGTTACTTTGAACTAAAAAGTGAAAACTATTAACTCACATACGTGAGTTTTTTTCATAAAAAAAGAGCTTTACTCTTCGTTAATTTTATAAGAAGGCAAAAACTCTTCAGATAAAAGACCAGCACTTTGAATTCTTTTAAACTTATTATTATCTATAATATAATCAAACTCACCGATAAACTCATAAATGTCAGGATTCAAATCAAGCTTATCTTTATTATAACGGTAAAATGGACTTAAATCACTATAAGAATTAGCAAGTCCATTAAGATCTAAAAAATCATAATCATTTTTAAATCTCTCTGTCAAACTATAATATAAATAAATCATCGGATTAAAACTAATAAACTTATTATCAGCTCCAGAAGCAACAATACTAACTCTATTTTCAAATTTAATTACTAAAGCAGCAGCTATATACTCATATTTTTGCTTTTTCAAATTATTAGTAGCCTGTACTACGCTAGCCTTAATAGAAATTAAATCACGGTCTGACTGCATCTTCTCATTAAGCATAGCATCACTGTTATCAGATTGAATTTTTTCATTACATTCATTATTATGCTCAAGCTCTCTATCATAAGCTCTTTGCATTTCAACCAAGCAAGCCTCATAGTCTACTTTAAGTAATAAAAGTTCTGCATTAGGGCCAGTATTCCCTTGAAAAATATTAACTACATTTCTAAAAAAATTAATAGACATATTAGTATTATCTTTAATATAATCAAAAAGCATATTAATATCTTTATTAAAAGCTTCCTCCAAAACTAATCCACTTTTAGTACCAGTATCTAAAGTATCTTTTACATCATCATCTAATGAATTAATATCAAAAGTTTTTAAATTAATATACGGACTAATTCTTGGGAAAATAAAATCTAATGGCTTAATTTCACGTCTTCTTTTAAATCCCATACTTTTTAAATCGTCTATAATTTTTACATTTTGATTATAGTTAGCAGCAAAATTTCTTTTTGAATTAATTTCACCAATAATTATCTCAGGATTAATTTTAATAAAAGCACATCCTTTTTTATCGTAATATTGAACAACTTCCTGTACAAACTCTTTTAATAAATCGGTATTATAATAATCAACTAAAAAACCTTTAGGTGCATATGCATATTTATTAAACCTTAATTTCTTAGTAAGTATCAAAGAGGCTGCAATTATATTATCAATATCATCTTTATAACCAATATAATCATAAGAAAAACCCATTTCTCCCATAACCTTGGCATAGTTAACAGTCTGAGCATAACTTCTAAGTGGGTGATTATAAGCAAAATTTTCAAATTCTCTAATTGACAGTTCAACTAATTTCATAATATCATCCTCTAAGAAAATTATAACATTAAAGTGTCAAATATTAAATAATAACTTGCTGAATATTAACAATTACTTTATAATTTAAGTGTAGAAAATGGTGATAAAATGAAAATTAAAGACATAATAGCAAGAGAAATATTAGATTCAAGAGGAAATCCCACTGTTGAAGTTGACATGATTCTTGAAAATGGAGCATGCGCTAGAGCATCTGTTCCAAGTGGGGCATCTACTGGCTCTAGAGAAGCTTTAGAACTAAGAGACAAAGATAGTAATAGATATCAAGGAAAAGGAGTTTTAAAAGCAGTAAATAACATTAATGAAATAATCAAACCTAAATTAATTGGTATAGAGGCAAACGTTAAAGTAGTAGACGAAATACTTTTAAAATTAGATAACACCCCAAATAAAATCAATTTAGGAGCAAATGCTACCCTTGCTGTTTCGCTAGCTTGCCTAAAATGCGAAGCCCTTTTAAATAATAAGGAACTTTATGAATACGTAAGCGATGGACAAGTTAGCATGCCAGTGCCAATGGTAAATATAATTAATGGTGGAGCACATGCTGTAAATAACTTAGATATACAAGAATTTATGATTGTGCCTCATCAAGAAACAATGAAAGAAAGAATTAGAGCCGCATCAGAAATATTTCACACTTTAAAAAAATTACTAACAAGCGCTAACTATGCAGTGGGTGTAGGCGATGAGGGCGGCTTTGCCCCAAACTTAAAAAATAATAAAGAAGCTCTAGATTTCATTGCAAAGGCAATAACTGATTCAAATTATATTCCAGGCAAAGACATCGGTATTGCGCTAGATGTTGCAGCAAGTGAATTTTATAACGAAGAAACTAATACCTATAAATTAGATGGCAAAGACATTACTAGTGACGAATTAATTTCATACTATAATGAATTATTAGAAACATACCCAATAGTTAGTATTGAAGATCCATTTTATGAAAACGACTGGGAATCACTAACAAAATTCACTAATCTGGTTGGTAATAAAATAATGATTGTAGGTGATGACTTCTTTGTTACAAATAAAATTTATCTTCAAAAAGGTATAGATTTAAAAGCAGGTAATGCAATTATTATCAAAGCTAATCAAATTGGCACTATTACCGAAACCTTAGAAACTGTAAAATTAGCAAAAGCAAACAATTATCACACAATTATATCTCATAGAAGCGGCGAAACCGAGGATACCTTTATTGCAGAGTTAGCAGTAGGATTAGACGCTAAATACATCAAAACCGGTTCAATGAGTCGTGGAGAACGTATTTGCAAATATAATGAATTGCTTAGAATTGAAGAAAAAATTAACAAGTAGCCTTGCAAAATCTCAATAATTATGCTAGTATCTTACTTGTCAGGTGATTTTATGGAAACTATATTATTAATTATATCAGTATTACTTATTGCAATTGTATTGTTACAAAGTAATAAAGCAAGTGATGCTAGCCAAATAATTTCAGGAGGAAATACTGAATTATTTTCTAATCAAAAAGAAAGAGGCTCAGAACTACTAATAAGCCGCTTAACTTTAGTATTAGGATTAGCATTCTTTGTAATATCATTTATAATTTATATAAGTTAATAAAGTGCCAAATTGGTGCTTTTTATTTTTTTAAAAGAATAATTATGTTAAAATAAAAATGGAGGATTGTTATGAAACAAGAACTTATTGATAAACTAAAAAAAGAACATGATGCTTTAACTTTAATTCAAATTAACGATCTATTGAACTTACACACAGCTGAAGAATTAAAAACACTTCAAAAAACTTTAGATGAGTTAATTAAAGAAAACGAAATCTACTTAACTAAGAAAGGCAAATACCTATATTTAAAAAACTGTGAATATTTAAAAACTGGCAAAATCAGTATTAATCGTAGTGGTAATGGTTTTTTGTTACTAGAAGGTGACGATTTATATATTGATTACAAAAATTTAAATAATGCAGTTGATGGTGATGAAGTTCTAGTAGAGGTTATTAAATATAAAGGAAAAGACGAAGGAAGAGTCATTAAAATTCTTAATAGAAACACTAAAAATTTAATTGGTGAATATCAGATAAAGGATAACAAAGAAATTTTAAAACTAGACAATGACAAATTAAAAATATTTATAGAATTAGACTCTCACACTACTAGTAATTGTGTAGAAGGTTCAAAAATAGTAGTAAATCTAGTAAAAGAATTATCTCCAAATCATTATATTGGTAAAGTTGTAGATATTATTGGTCATAAAGATGACCCTGGAATAGATATTAAAACAGTTGCTTACAAATATGGCTTTTTTGATGACTTTAGTAAGGAAGCTGTCAACCAAACAAGTGAAATTCCAAATGAAGTTGACCCAAAAGACTTAAAAGGCCGCAGAGACCTAACAAATGAAACAATCTTTACAATAGATGGCGATGATACAAAAGACATAGATGATGCCATAAGTATAGATTATCAAAACGATTTATACACTCTAGGCGTTCATATAGCGGATGTCAGTCATTATGTAACTAAAAATAGTCCACTAGACAAAGACGCATATCAAAGAGGAACAAGTTCATACCTAGCTTACAGTGTTATTCCTATGTTACCTCATAAATTATCAAATGGCATTTGCTCTTTAAATGAAGGCGTTATAAGACTAACAATTTCCTGCGTTATGCAAATAAACAGTGAAGGCAATGTAGTAAACTATGACATTTTTCCAAGTTACATCAAATCTGCTAAAAAAATGACTTACAAAAAAGTAAATGATGTCATAATGAGAAATAAATATGACGAAGAGTACGCCCCTTTTGTGGAAAAACTAGAACTTATGAACAAACTTTCTGCTATATTAAGAAAAAATAAAGAAAGAAGAGGCTACATAGACTTTTCCATAGACGAGCCAAAAATCATCTGTGATGAAACTGGTAAATGCATAGACGTTAAAGTATATGATAGAGAAAACGGTGAAAAATTAATAGAAGACTTTATGATTGCTGCCAATGAAACAGTAGCATCACATTTATATAACATGGATCTTCCAGCAATTTATCGTGTTCACGGAACACCAAAACCAGAAAAAGTAGAAAATTTTATCCATTTAGTTTCATTATGCGGGTACAAATTAGTTGGAAACTTCCACAGCGTTAACCCAACAAGCATGCAAAAAATTCTTAATCAGTTAAAAGGAACAAAAGAATTCCCAATCTTTTCATCACTACTTTTAAGATGTATGCAAAAAGCTGTTTACTCAGCAGAAAATATTGGCCACTTTGGACTTGGAAGCAAATGTTATACACATTTTACCAGTCCTATTAGAAGGTACCCTGACCTAACAGTTCATCGTTTGTTACACACATTCATTTTTGAAAATAAAATAAACACTGAAACTATTAATTACTATGAAAGCATCTTACCAGAATTAGCCGAAAATTGTAGTACAAGAGAACAAGCAGCAGTAGAAGCCGAAAGAGAAGTAGATGACATGAAAATGGCTGAATACATGGAAGATCACATCGGTGAAGTATATGAGGGCCATATCAGCGGTGTTACAAATTTTGGATTCTTCGTTGAAATTGATAATATGATAGAAGGACTAGTTCACGCAAATACCTTAGAAGGTGATTACTACTCATACATAGAAGAATTAATGGCTCTAGTAGGACAAAAAACTAAAAAAATGTATCGCTTAGGGGCTCCTGTAAGAGTAAAAGTAGTAGGTGCTAGTAAAGAAGCAAGAACTATTGATTTTATAGTATTGGAGAGTGACCAAAATGGAAATCAAAAACCGCAAAGCGAGATTTAATTATTTTATTGAAAAAGAAATAGAAGCAGGTATTGCCTTAAAAGGGACCGAAATAAAATCACTAAGAAAAGGCAGTGCAGACATTAAAGATGCCTACGCTAAAATCAAAAATAATGAAGTGTATTTAATAAATATGTACATTGCTAAATATGATGAAGGCAACCGCTTTAATCATGACGAAAGAAGAACAAGAAAACTACTTTTACACAAAATAGAAATTAAACATTTAAACGATGATATTAACAAACAAGGTTATACTTTAATTCCATTAGAAGTGTATTTAAAAAATAATCATGCTAAAGTGCTTTTAGGTGTATGTAAAGGAAAACACACTTATGACAAAAGGCAAACAATTAAGGAACGAGACTTAAAAAGAGAGGCTAGAAATGTATAAAAAAATTTTTATCCTCTTTTTAGCACTGTTTCATTTAAACGTTTTTGCACTAACTGAAGCTCCAATAGATATAACAAACATGGACATAACAGCAATTAGTGATGCTTTAGACAAAAAAATTATCACCAGTGAGAATTTAATAAAAATTTACTTAGAAAGAATTGAAAAATACAATGATAAATACAATGCTTTAATTACAGTAAACGATAATGCCATAAGCGAGGCTCAAAAATTAGATGAAGAACGAGCAAATGGTAACGTGCATTCAATTCTTCATGGTATACCAATAATTGTAAAAGATAATATAGACGCTTTAAATATGCCAACAACTGACGGCTCAAAAAACTTATCTGATAATTATCCAATAAAAGATGCTGAAGCTATAAAGAAGTTAAAAGACGCCGGCGCAATAATTATAGCTAAATCAAACATGAGTAAATACGCATTTTATGCCAGTTCATCAACAAGTGACTTTGGTACCGTAAAAAATGCTTATAATATAAAGTATTCTTCTTATGGTTCAAGTGGGGGCTCAGTTGTAAGCGTAGCTTTAAACTTTGCAGTTGCAGCCCTAGGCACCGATACAAATTCATCGGTTAGACTTCCAGCATCAGCAAACAGCCTAGTCGGTTATAGACCAACTTTGGGTTTAATTAGCACTGACGGCGTAGTTCCGTATGACCCAGAAAGAGACACTATCGGAACAATTACCAAGAATGTCAAAGATGCTATAATCTTGACTAATATAATGACGGATGAAAATAAAATAAACGAAGAAGAATACGATTTAACAAATTTAAAAATAGGTGTTCCAAAAAGTTTTATAGAAGGTGATGACTCCAATACCCTTCCCGAAAATAAGCTTATAAATGAAGAAGTAAAAAAGTTAATATTATCGGCCATAGAAAAAATTGAAAAAGCCGGCGCTAAAATCATTTACATAGATGATTATTACACAATCTCTAAAGACAATGAAGTCGCAAAATCATATAGTGGTTATCTCTTTTGTGATTCATTTGACAAATATATAAGTAATCACACCGGAACAATAAAAACTTTTAGTGAACTTGCTGAAAAAGATAAATCACTAGAAAACTACAACAGTGAATGTAATACAACCAAAACATTAGATGAAAAAAATAACATAAAATATAGTTATTCACAATATATCGGAAACTTTTATAACGAAAACGACATAGACATCATTATGTATCCATCATCAAAAAATAAATTACTAAAAATAGGAACAAGCGGACTAATAAATTTATCAGCCCACGCTTCATCAACTATCAATTACCCAGCAATAACCATACCTATGGGATACGATAATGACAATCTTCCTTATGGACTTGAAATAATGACTAAAACAGGAAAGGATACTAAACTATTAAGCATCGCCGCATCACTAGAAAAATTAAACATGACAGAAAACAAGTCAGCTGAGCCATCACTATATGAAGTAAATGCTGAAACAACAAAACTTATTAACAGATACAAAAATCGTTATAACAAAGATAATATGTTTTTAATGAGAAAATGGATGAATAAAAGTAAAACGTTCCTTGAAAACTATAATGACATTAAAAATAAAAGCCAGGAAGCCAAAGAAATTAACAACTTATACACAATTTATTTAATATTAACATTCATCTTAAAAATTATTTTTTCTATATTAACTTTATTATTTCTACTAATTATTCTACTGCTAGTGAGAAAAAACAAAATAAAAACTAAAAAAAGAAGAAAAAGTTCAAAATCTATTTAAGTTTTCTTTTTTTGTAGTATAATTAGTTATGGATACGGGCTATAAGCACGGAAAAGGAAATATATATGATAAAGTTTGTTATAGTAGATGATGAAAAAGAATATCGAGATAGATATATTAATATCATCAACAAAATTATGATTAAAAACGACGAAAAATATGAGATTGTACAATTTGATGGGTACAGCGAAAAACTGAAAAATTTTATATGCACTGACACGTTCTTTAAGATTTACATTTTGGATATTCAACTGAAAGGCCATGAATCAGGATTGGATATTGCAAAAGAAATTAGGGAAACAGATTGGGACAGTGAAATAATTTTTATAACTAGTCACGATAGAATGTTTGATGATGTTTTCCAGACATTATACAAAGTCTTCTATTTTATTAAAAAGTTTCATAAATTAGACGAAACTTTAACCGAAAAATTAACGTTAATAATAAATAAGGGCTTTGATAAAAAGAAGTTCTTTTATTTTACCAAAAGTTCAGATTTACAGATATATTTAAAAGATATCTACTACATTTATAGAGAAACCGCTGAAAGAAAAATAATCATAGTAACTAAGAATAACAAATTTTCCACCTCATTATCAATAACAGAAGCACTTTCTAAATTAGATGATAGATTTAAACAAGTCCATAGAGCTTGTATAGTAAATACAGATTATGTTCAAGAATATAATTGGAGTGAAGGTTCATTTACACTATCATCAGGTGAAAAAGTAAATTTATGTTCAAAAAATTACAGAACTCAAAAAGGAGATATCAAAAATAATGAGTGAAATATTTAATATGACATTCATATATATTACGTTATGTGCATTTTTAAATATCTACGTTTATATTTTAGTTTATAAAAAAATATCTAATATAAATCATAAACTATTATTCAAAGATTATATTCATACACTAATAGCATCAATGCTAGTAACTTTCAATAATTTAAATAACAGCTCTGTAACTTTAGCGTCAGTTATAAGCTGCATAATTATTTTGATTTTATTAAAAAGCATTTTTCGTGAAAAATGGTATAAAACCTGTTGTATAGATAGTATTATTGCATTGGTAGCATTTATTTTAGACCCAGTATTATCGATTGTTATGTCGTTTGTTTCTAAAAATATATTTGAATTAAACCTTCATTTTTTACCCAAATTAATTATAACAATAATTTTTTCTTATTTATATTACTCGATCTTTTCAATTAAAAAATTACTATTAATAGTAAAAAGTATTATAAATGTAATGTATACGAAGAAGAAGCTATTACTATTTATTTATACAATGATTATTGTTATCGCGATATTTAATGGATTATATTGTACTAATTATTTAGATTATAAATATTATATTACTATTCTCCTGATGATATTTTTTATGATGTATTTCTCAATATTGTTTTATAAAGAAATTTATAATAACAAACTACTAAATATTAAGAATAAATATTTAAATGGTTACTTAGAAAACTATGAAAAAATGTCCGATAATTATCGAACTTTAAAACATAACTTAAAAAATGATTTATACCTAATAAAATGTTCTAAAGAAAAAGACGCAGTTATAAATAAAATGTATAAAAAATATACAGACGATGAAACATGGGTTAACAAAATATACGGTATACCATCAGGATTACAAGGAATTATATTTTTGAAAATGCAATACGCAGAAACTAAAAATATTAAATTTATGGTAGATAATAAATTAAAAGATAATGAATTAGATGAAACAACACAAACATACTTAGACACATGTGAAATAGTTGCAATCTGTTTAGACAACGCAATAGAGGCTTGTGAAGAAACCGACAAAAAATTAATTAGCATGGATATAAATCACCAAGAATCATACTATATAATAGAAATAACTAATACATTTAAGAATAAATTGGATATAGACAGACTCGGTGAAAAGAATTACAGTACAAAAAACAGAAATAGTGGAATAGGGCTAAACTATATTGAAAATTTAAGTAAATCAATAACCGTAAAAAGATTAATTATAGAAAATATATTTAGAACAATTATAAAAGTAGAAAAAAACCGTTAGGCATAAATAACGGTTTTTTATAAAGTTTTTAAAATGACTTATGATTTTGCGTTTTTATTTAATTAATGATTTTGGACATTCTGGTTCATCAGTTATAACAGTTACACAAAAAGTAGAACTAATATGACTTGCAATGAATGATAGTATATTTCCTAACATTTTTCCTCCTTTCTTCCTACTTAAGATCTATTCACTTAAATTATAGGCTTTATAAT
>URUT01000022.1 GCA_900551105.1 uncultured Mycoplasmatota bacterium | reverse complement strand
CTTAGGCATGCCGCCAGCGTTCATCCTGAGCCAGGATCAAACTCTCAATAAAAATTAATTATTTCAAAGTTTAATCTGACTACTCAAAATTGACATTTTACTTAGTTTTCAAAGATCATTTTGCACTCCTTTTCGTTCGTGCATTAGTAATATATCAAATCTTTTTCATTAAGTCAACACTTTTTTTTATTTTTTTCGACTTTTTTTTAATTTAATATATTTTTATGTTTTTACAAACAATTATGCCGTTTTTAATGGGCTTTCCTCGTTTGCATACACTGTATTATATGCTTCTTTTTTTTAAATTGCAACAATTTTTTTTAAAAAAATTAAAAAAAATGAAATTTTGTTATAAAATCTCATTTTTTGTTAGTACTTACTACATATTTTTATATAATTCGTAGTACTTTTCGGCAGTTTTTTTGTTAAACGGTCCTACTTCTGCTCTAATCATGTTAATTAAGTCTGTTAATTCTTTTTGAAGTATAGTATCCAATTTTTCAGAGTACCTCATTAATCTTTTATGATATTTATATTCGTTTCTGTCTAAAACTCTGAAGCTTCCATCGGGAAATATTTTCACATCTAAATCATAATCAATATATTTAATGATTTCATCGTCTAATAAAAAAGGGCTTGCTATATCTACTTTATAAAATAAACCATTGGTTTTAAATTGTGCGGTTACATGAAACCATCTTTTTTTATAGAAAAACACAATTGCCGTTTCTTTTGTACGATGAGTTCTTCCTGTTGCTTCTGTTATTTTCACCTTATTATTTCCACAAACTAAATAATCATTTGTTTCATCTAAAATAGTGGTTTTATCCCAAGTTCTATGGATTTTTCCGTTATGCTTATAACAGTGCACTGTCAGCACTTTCCCTTTTGCATAATTTTCCATCTAAACCTTCCTTGCCTACATTATACTATAAAAAAATTAAAAACACAAATCTCAGTTATTTGTGTTTTCATCTTCTAAGCATTTAAGTTTTCCATTTGCAATATAGTCTAAAGTAGCACCACCACCTGTTGATTTAAAACTAAAGCCATCAATATTAAAATATTCTGAGCTTGATAGTGCATCGCCACCGCCTATTACAGTATAAGCGTTACTCTTAGATACTAATTCAAGAACAGCTTTAGTACCCGTTTCAAAATGCTCTAATTCATATTTTCCGGCTGTGCCATTTAAAAATATTGTTTTTGCATTATTAATTACTTCTTTAAAACTCTCAATTGTTTTTGAACCTATATCATAGATAATATCTTCAGGATCAATTTCATTTACATTTTTTTGATTTATTTTTTCAATAGACTCTACTACACAATCTTTTGGAAGAATTATTCTTTCCTTATATATAGAGAGGATTTTTTTTACTTCTTCAACGCTTTCTTCACTATATAGTGATTTACCAATATTAAACTCTGTCTTTAAAAATGTATTAGCAATACCGCCAGTTAGTAACAATTTGTCACACTTTGTTAAGATACTTTTAATTAGTGCTATTTTATCTTCTAACTTAGCACCACCCATAATTACTACAAATGGATGAATAGGATTTATTATTGGTTCTAAGCCTTCTAATTCTTTTTGCATTAAAAAACCTATACCGCTTGGAATATATTTTGTAATACCATAATTAGATGCGTGCTTACGATGTGATAAACCAAAAGCATCATTAATAAATATATCTCCTAAACTTGCCCAGTATTTAGAAAGTGTCATATCACAATTGCTTTCTTTTTTATCCTCAAGGTCTTCAAATCTAGTATTTTCCATTAGAAGTATTTCGCCGTTTTTAAGGGCAGTTATTTTACTTTCTAAAATATCTCCATGAGTGCTACTAGAGAAATATACAGGTGTATCTATTAACTTGCAAAGTTCTTGATATACAATGTATAATGAGTTCTTTTCAGTATCTTCTTTTGTTTTAATTTTACCTAAATGAGACATTAAAATTATTTTGGCTTGTTTTTCAATTAAGTATTTGATAGTAGGCATTGCTGCAATAATTCTATCATTACTTATTATTTTGCTATCCTTGATAGAAACGTTAAAGTCTACTCTTAATATTACTTTTTTGTTATAAAAATCAAAATCTTCAATTTTTTTCATCAGTACCCAAACTTTCCATTTAGAGAATCATCATCATCAATCCATTTTTGAACATCATATATTGTATACTTGTTATCTGGTTCTCTTACTATTACCTCTTTAATTCCTGCGTTAATTACTACTCTTTTACACATCATACAAGATGTTGAGTTAGCTTCTATTTCTTTTGTTGATGCGTTAGTTCCACACATAAAGATGGTTGCTCCGATTAAATCCTTACGTGCTGCTGAGATGATAGCATTTTGCTCTGCGTGTACACTTCTACATAACTCATATCTTTCTCCTCTTGGAATATTTAGTTTTTCACGATAGCAGTAGCCTAATTCTTCACAATTTTTTCTCTTTCTCGGGGCACCATTATAACCAGTAGCTATTATTTCATCGTTCTTAACGATAACACAGCCATAGTGTCTTCTTAAACAGGTGCTTCTTTCACTTACTATTTTAGCAATATCTAAATAATAATTTGTTTTATCTTTTCGCATTCTTATCACCAATTTTATTATATATTATTTTGAACCACAGAACAAGAAAAAAAAGAACTGCTTAGGCAAGTTCCTCTTTATTTATAATATCATTAATTGTTATGTTAAAATCATATTTATTGTACTTGTTTTTTGCAGTACTTACTAGATTAAGCCAATGACTGCTTGCTACTTTTGTACCATTTTCAAATACTGGGCAATATACTCTACCGATTAACTCTGGTGTATTTAAGCCTTTACCATAATAATACTTTGACATCATTCTAACATAAGATAGTACTCCTAATTCAATATTATTATGTCTGATTAATCCTTTGCTGCTCATACCACCATAAATATTGTTTGATCTTAGCATATATTTTACTTTATAATATCCACTTTCTGCGGCACCAATACTTAAAAGTGTAGTTTGATCAACATTGGAATAAATAGAAGAGTAATGCATTATTAGTTTTTCAACATAAGATGAATTACCTTCATATGGTCTATATTTTATGTTTCTTTTGATTGTTTTAGTTTTCATTAGATTATAAAAGTACTCTATTAGTCCATATTCAAAACTATCATATATTCTTAATTCGCCTTTTTCGTTTTTTAAATAACCAATATTTGTACTAATAAATGTAGAGTTATTCTTTTCTCTTTCTTTTAAATCGTTTAGGACATCTTCTAAATTATAGTCAAACACTTTTGAATAAAACTTGATGATATCTAAATTATTTTCTATATAATACTCTAAATTATAAACTAAAATTTCTTCTTTTGGTGTTGCCTCTTTATAAATAAATTTTAATTCTTTAAACTGATAACCTAGCGTAAAACGCGAGGGATATTCTCCTGATGCTTCACTTTTAGCATCAACTTTTTTAGTTCCTGTAAATATTGCAAATACGACAAGTAGTAATAAACATATAATAATATTTAATATCTTCAGTGAAGATACATTTTTTTCCATTTTTGTTCCCCTCCCCAGACGAACGAATTCAATTCTACCATATAATGAGGGTAATTGTCAAATTTTATACATTTTTTGAAGGACTTAGAGCTTATTTTTTGTAGATTTTATTCATAAAAAAAGGCCTTATTTAAGCCTTTAGTTCATTAAGTATTTCACTATCTATATTATAATCAATATAGATTTTTCCGTCTTTCATTTTTGCTGTTACATAAGATGTATCATTTTTTAAATTGGTAATATCACTTATTTGGTAATAGTAAATATTATTTATTTCTTTTGAGTCAGTAACTAAGTATTTTTGATGGTTAGCTAGCTCTATTATCTCATTTTTAGCAAAATACATGTTTTACGCTACTTTCTTTATAGCTTCTGCTTCTGTTTTTTGACTAGATAGTGCTATTGGAATTTTTAATGTTAAACCAGTAAGGACTCCTTCTAGGTCTTTTGCTGCTTCTAATGTAAGTCCTTTTTCTTCTAGTCTCTTATCTATAATATCTTTATTTTTTTCATAAAGCGTAAGGTATGCTGTGTTTGGATCATATAATGGATCACTTTCATAAGCAATTTTAGTTAATGCCGTTAATGGTTCATTACTTTGCATAGTATATGTTAAAACAGAGGAATCATCGTCAAGTAATTCAGTAGGGCTTTGCTCTTTATTTTCTTCAACTGGTATATTTGGTAGTTTAGAAGGCATTTCAGGTAACGCTTCACTAGGTTCATCTAATTTAATAGCGTCTACTGATGCTTCTTCTAAAGGTGTTACTTCTTCGTCTTTTACTTCAGGTAAATCTTCATTTTCTGTTAAATTTGCTAATTCTTTGCCTATTTCGCTATCACTTGCAAAAAAACTATTATTGCTTAATACAGGACTTCCTTCCTCTTTAGCTGGTTCTTCTACAACTTCTGAGGTATCTCCTTTTACTTCTTCTAAAATATCTTTAGGAGCCTCAGTAATTTTAATAACTTCTGCTAAATCTTCATCTTTAATAGTTGGAGTAATTCCTAAAATACTTATAAGTTCTTTAAATGGATACGAATTTTTGATGTCTGCATTAGTTACTGAAGAATGATTAGGAAACTTTTCACTAACTTCTTGATTAACTTTGCTTAGTAAAAATATTTTTTCTTGACGATTAAATGCTTTAGCTGAGTCTCTTTCTAAATCTTCACCTACAACCATAGTTTCGTGATTTGATTCTAACTTTGAAATTATAGAAGATAATGCTTCCATTAATTTAAAACGAGACTCTTTTTTACTAGCTATTTCTTCTGATTCTTCAGTTTTGCCATCACTATTAATTTCTGAATTTAGGTTTATTATTTCTTCAACATAATTAGTTGCGCCATTACTTGTCAATGTTTGACCGCAACTGCTTATAAGGTCACTTAATTCCTCTCTATAATTTTCTTCACTTTGCTGATTTTTTGCATTTAAAAACTTAGCTAAAATGTTATAAAATTTTTCTTGTGCTTCAAGGCTTGGAAATAATTTATAATTGAATTCTGTTTTCTCCATCTATAACACTCTCCTATTTTGCATTATATCATGAAGTTTATTTTAATACAATATTTTTACTTTATAATCTTGTAAAGTTAAGTTGTAAAATTTTAATCTTATAAATTTCAAAAATTGACATAAAAAAACCTCACTTTTATGAGGTATATTTCTTAATGGCGCCCATTGTAGGACTCGAACCTACGACCTAACGGTTAACAGCCGTGCGCTCTACCGACTGAGCTAAATGGGCAAATTTCTCAAGTACGTATTTAATTATAGATGATATTTTTATTTAAATCAAGAGTTTTTTTATATTTTGACAAATTTTTTTTATTTTGATATAATACCACTGCTTTTAAGGAGGTTTTTATGGTAATACCAAATAAAGATATTTATGGTTATATGAACAAAAGATTATTTGCTGATGGCTATAATGAAATGGATTTAGAAGGTAAGAAAAGAGCAATAGATAAGCATTTGAAAGAGTTTTTAATTGAAAGAATAAACATGACTATGGGTAGTAATGAAAAAGTTGCTGCAGAGTTAGCTAACTGGGATGCTGGAGATTTATTAAAAGTTCTAGATAGTCTTACTGCTGAAGAAGATAAAGAAAAGGTTGTAGAACCAGTTATTCATTGTTTTATAATGCTGTTAGGCGGCTTACAATCTCGTGAAATTGTGTGGGAATCATATCCTGCTTATAGTGAAAAATTTCCAACAATAGTTATAGATGAAAACGGTGTTATAGATAAATTTGTTACTAAAGCAGATACAAATATTGGTGAATTTTTTGGTCCGATATTTGATGATTTTTTTGCAAGTATTAAAACTAAAAATGGAAATAAAGAATTAAAATAAAAAGAGCTACATTTTTAAAATCGTAGTTCTTTTATTTTGGACATATCTCTTTTAAATTTAATGGTACTTCGTAAAGTATATCATTGTTATTTTCGTCTACTGCTTTAATTTTTAAAAATAACGAGCTGTCATTGTATGTGGCACATTCTTTTGAAAAGTTATCTAAACTAAATTCTATGTCTTTTAAAAATTTCTCTAGTTTTATAGATTTGTTATTATCATAAGTTACTTCATCTAAACTTTTAATAAGATCATTTGATTTTTTCTCGTACAGCGTACAACTTATAAATTTATAATTTTTTTCATCTTCACCACCACAGTAAGTTATATTTGAAAGATGAAGAAATGACTTATTTTTATTATAAGCAATATTTCCCGAAATGTTAAAATTTGAGCAATTAGAGGTTATTGTTTTAAATGTAAAATCTTCGCTTTTGAAATGATGGATTATAAATGAAGCAAGAATTGTTAAAATTACAAGAGCGACGCTTATGATAACAGTTTTATTGCTCTTTTTATGCTTTGTTAAAGTATCTAAACTTATGTTATAGTCTTCACAAATTTGTTTTAAAATAGCTATGTCCGGAATACTTTTCGCATTTTCCCATTTGCTTACTGCTTGGTATGATACGTGGTACTTTTCAGCGAATTCACTTTGAGTTAGTCCTGATTTTTTTCTTAGATTTTTAATTAGATTTGCTATTTTTTCTAGATTCATTTTTATCTCCATTTTTTTGTAGGTCACGATAAGCTACTTTACCGACTGCTGTTTTAGGAAGGTCTGTGCGATATTCAAATTCAGTTGGCATTGCATATTTTGCAATATTATCTAAGCAATATTTTTTAATTTCAGTTCTAACATTTAAGTTTGCTTCTATTCCTGGCTTTAAAATTATAACGGCTTTGGGGGTTTGATTCTTGATTTTGTGGGGAATAGCTACTACAATGCAATCTTCAACAAGTGGACATTTACGAATGATTTCTTCTAGCTCTATTGGATAAATGTTGTAACCATTACTTATTATCATTCTTTTTAATCTTGAGGTATAGTAGATTTGTCCATCTTTGGCAACATAACCTAAATCTCCAGTGTGAAGCCAAATTTTATTATCTTCATGTCTTCTTAATGTATTTTTTGTTTCTTCATCTTCGTTAATATATCCCATAAATATTGTAGGCCCAGTTATGCAAAGTTCACCAACTTCACCATACTCTTTTTCAATATCTGTATTTGGTTCAAAGGCTTTAATAATTATATCGGGATTGGGAATTCCCAAAGTGCCGTCTTTTACGTATTTTTCATCTAATAGTGCGGTCGCACAAGCGAATCCTGAAGCCTCTGATAAACCATAACCAATTTTAACGATAGCATTACTTCCATGCAATCTTAAGTATTTTTCAAATTCAATTTTAGTGCTTTCAGGTAAATAATCTCCGCCAACTACGACTACTTTAATGTCTTTAAAAGCATTTTTGCCTGGGTCCATTCCTTTTAGTGACATATTTAATAGTGAAGGAACGGCTGGATAAACATTAGGATGATATTTTTTTAATTCGCTGTTGATTTTTTTAGTATTAATTTTAGGTAAAACGATTGCAGTCATTCCTGCACATAAACAAGTGTGAACGCATAAAGCTAGGCCAAATACATGAAATATTGGTAAAGCTGCTAAAACAGAATTTCCTGCTTTTATTTCATCACAAACAGTCATTGTTTGTTTGGCCATGGCATTAAAATTTAAATTTGATAAAATTATTCCCTTTGGTTTACCCGTTGTACCACCACTATAAATAATAGCAGCTGGATCTTTGCCGGTTCTACTAACGTAGTTATCCTCTAAAGATTTATATGAAAGAAATTCTTCCCATGAAATCATATTTCCTTCTGTTTTTAAATTTCCGGATTCTTTAACATTGTAGAAAAATCTTTTTACACCTTTTAAGCTAGCACTGCATGGCACTAAAATAAAATTTTTAACTTTTATTTCTCTTGCAGCTGGTATGGCTACATCTGCGCAAAACAAGATTTCACTGTTAGTTTCTTTTAAGGCTCTTTTAATGTCATCAGGAGCACTTAGGGGATGAATGATATTAGCAATTGCACCAATTTTATTAATAGCATAAATTAAGGCAATGCTTTCTGGGGTGTTAGGCATACAAATAGTTACACATTCATTTTCTACTACGTCAAATTGTTTTAAGCAAGTTGCTATTTTATCAATTCGGCGTAATAATCCTCTAAATGAAACTTTATTTCCATAGTATAAAAGTGCGGTTCTTTTTTCATATTTTAACGCAGTAGATTTTAACTCATCATACATACTCTTTTGAGAATATTCCAAACTTTCGTTAGTGTCTTTGTAGTATTTTAACCAAGGTTTATTTTTGTCTTCTTTAATCTCATGCTTTAAATACTGAAGCATTTTCTTTATATATTCATTTACTTTTCCCATATTTATTTCCTCTCAAATTTTGATTATATCATAGATATCTTATTTTTGAAATTTTGATTTTATTAAATTAATTAAGTCTTTTGCTGAATTTTCATTTATATACTTTTTTTGATTGCTTATTATTTCATTTCTTAAATCTTCATTATTTAGCAGTTTATTAATCGTGCTTATGATTTCCTCATCATCTTGACATACAATACTCATATTATGTGCTTTAAAAAAGTTTGTATTATGAGTTTCTATCCCAGGAATAGGATAAATATGAATAAGGGGTTTTCTTAATGTTGCAATTTCAGTAGTAGAAAGTCCGCCTGGTTTTGATAGAACTATATCTGAAGAATAGATTAAGTCATTTATGTTGCTTACAAATCCTAAAACTGTAATATTTGAGTAATTTATTTTTTCAATTTCTGCTTTTAATTTTTCATTAGTTCCACAAACCACTATTATGTGATATTTTTTATTTTGGAGTTTTTCTAGAAGTTTATTAATGTTACCAAAACCCATGCTGCCTAACAGAATTAATATAACTTTTTCATTCTCATTAATATTTAAAGCTTTTTTGATATTTTTAGCGGATGTAATAAAATTAGTTGATATTGGTATTCCCGTACTTATAAGGGTATTTGCCGGTATATTTTTTTCTATAAATCTATTTTCTAACCCCTTTTGGATAATTAAATAATCGGATTTTGTTTCTTCAATAAAAGGACAAGGTTCATAGTCGGTAGCTACGGTTATGAAAGGTATTTCTTTATTTTTTTGATTAATTGCTGTTAAAGTAAGTGATGGAAATAAATGAGATGATATTACCAAATCTATTTTTTCGTATTTTATAAAATTTAATAAAGCCTTTTGATGAGTTTTGTTAATTAGATAAACGGGACTTTTCATGTTAAAACTACTGACGGTTTCCCCTATTTTATAGACACCTTTAAATAAATTACCATTGTTTTTAAGAGTACTAAGATATAATTTAGAAGACAATTCTTTGGCTTTAGGATTTACAATATCATAAAAATCTTTAAATATACAATCTATATGATTATCTTTTAGTTCTTCCATTATATATTTAGCACAGGCATTGTGTCCACCACCGGTTGAACATGATAAAACTAATACTTTCATAAATACTTCCTTTCACTTACCATTTCTTTATTTATTATATCATCACTAAGTTTAGGTTTCAAACCCTTGTTGGTCTTATTAGAAAGAGTTTAAAATATACTTTAATATGAATGATAGTAGCAGTGATGAAATTAAAAGATTAAAGTGGGAAAATACAATTTGGATTGTTTTTGCTTTTTTGTGTTTATTAAATATTGCCGGAGATAATGATGAGATTAATTATTTAAGAAAAAATAATATTAATTTTAAAAGAGAGGCTAATACGATATTTGAGTTTACATTAACTGTTACTTTCTTAATCTATTTATATTTTTTTACAAGAAATGTTAATCAGTTAGAAAAAAATCAAGATAAAAAAGAATTATACGAGATTAAAGTTTTAGGTAGCATTTTTTTAATATCTGGAATTATTTGTTTGATTTATTTTCAAAAGAAGCAAAAAAACTTTACAGGTTCACCTGCTCTTTAGACGCAAATGTTTACTTTATATTGACGACATAGTATAGATTATTTTTATTTGTAGAGATATAATTAATTATCATAGGGAGGATAAATTATGAAAAAAATAGTTATTATTGGTGGTGGCGTTCTTGGGTCACAAATTGCTTTTCAGTCTGCATACTGTGGTTTTGATGTTACGATTTGGTTAAGAAGTGAAGGTAGCATTCAAAGAACAAAAGAAAAATTAGCAATGGTTAAACAAGAGTATATTGATGCGATTAATTTAATGAATACAGAGAAAGGTAAAAGTTTTAATAACTGGTGCCGTGGAATTGCGGATGTTGATGATTTTAATGTGGATAAGTGCTTAGAAACTGTGGAAAAGGCTTTTGAAAGTATTAATCTTGAGTTAAATTTAGAGTCTGCAATAAAAGATGCTGATTTGATTGTTGAGTCTATGGCTGAGGATTTTGATGCTAAAAAAGATTTCTATAAAATGATGGCACCACTAGTTAATAGTAATACGATTGTTGTTACAAATTCTTCTACTCTATTACCAAGTAAGCTTGCTAAATTTACAGGATGTCCTAATAGATTTTTAGCTTTACATTTTGCCAATTCAATTTGGAAAAATAATACAGCTGAGGTTATGGTACAGCCTAGTACTGAAGAAAAGTATTTTAATGAGGTTGTAAAGTTTGCAAAACAAATAAGAATGATTGCTTTACCTTTAAAGAAAGAAAAGTCTGGGTATCTTCTTAATTCAATGCTAATACCATTACTATTTTCAGGATTAGATTTATATGTTAATGGAATAAGTGATCCTGAAAGTATTGACAAGGCTTGGACACTTGGAACTGGTGCACCAAAGGGGCCGTTTAAAATTTTAGATACAATAGGTTTACAAACTGCCTACAATGTTGTTCTTATGTATGTAAAGATTCCATCATTTTTAGCTCCATATAATTTTAAGGGTATGGAAAAACTGCTTAAAAAATACATTGATGAAGGAAAGCTTGGAATGAGTAGTGGCGAAGGCTTTTATAAATATGATAAGTAATTCTTAGGAATTGATTTTTTTGTGATATAATATGAATGCAGTAGTGATTGGAATTTATTCCTACTTTAACGAGTCGTTAAGGGACAAAAATAATAGACTGATATAAATAGTAATATTTCAAAGGACTTACCTACACGTGGTGTAGCCGTGAGCGATGCTCACTAATAGTCCATTTCCATATTACAATATCATAAGTACTGCAAGGTGGTGAGATAACAAAAATGTGGAAGTATACTGGAGTTAAAGAGTGTAATGATTTTTTGCTATCTCTTAACCTATTAAATCGTAATGATAATAAAAAATATATTAGAACTTTATATACCCTTGCCAATAATCAAAATAAAAATTATAAAGTTTATAAAATAAAAAAAAGAAGTGGAACTTATAGGATTATTCATGAGCCTAGTCCATTATTAAAATTTGTTCAAAGAAAGATTTTAAAGAATGTATTACTGGAAAAATCTATTTCTAAGTATGCAAAGGCTTATTATCCAGGCATATCTTTAATGGATAATGCACGTGCTCATGTTGGTAAAAAAATTATTTTAAAATTAGATATTAAAAATTTTTTTGATAGTATATCATTTGTTAACGTATATAATTCTTGTTTTCCAATAGAATATTATCCTCTTTCCGTAGGAATGCTTTTAACGTATTTGTGCACTTTAGATGATCACTTAGTGCAAGGTGCGCCAACATCTGCATATATTTCAAATTTAGTTATGAAGAGTTTTGATGAAGAAGTCGGAAAATTTGCTGATGCTAAAGATATAGATTATACTAGATACTCTGATGACATGACTTTTTCTGGCGATTTCAATCCATCTGAAATTATTACGAAAGTAAGAAAAGAGTTAGCTAAATTAGGGTTAAGGCTTAACGATAATAAAACAGTAGTAATTAATAGTTCAGCTTCGCAAAAAATTACAGGAATTGTGGTAAATCAAAAAGCTCAGGTTTGTTCAAATTATAGAAGAAGAATTAGACAAGAGGTTTATTATATTAAAAAATATGGACTAAATGAACATTTAAATAAGTTAGGTGTTGCTGATGCTAAAGTGTATCTAAATAGTTTGCTTGGAAGAATTATGTTTGTTCTTCAGGTTGATAATAACAATCTTGAATTTATGAATTATAAAAATTTTATTTTAAAAGAAAAAAAGCTATTAGCCTAATAAACTAATAGTTTTTTTAATAATCGCTTTTTAATCTTTCTTGAATAACTAAGCTTTTTTTCTTAGTTTCTCTCGTTATATCTTCTAAAGTAAAATCTAGTAATGATGAAAGATATAATATTTCTACTAACAATTTTTTTATAGTTTCTTTTTTAAAGTTTCTAATCAATTTACTACCATCTTCATAAAGCGTTAAAAAACTTTCAACAATATCTTTTTCTTTGGTTTTAGGAAAGTCTTCTTCTAAAGAAATATTGGTAATGTTGCAAAAATAAAGAATCATAAAAAGACAGTCAATATATTCTTCTAAAACTTTTTCTTTTGGCTCAGCTCGCTTTGATGACCAAAACTTGAAGCATCTTGTTTCGTTTGCAAGTTCTCCAAATTCTACAAGTAGTTCTAATTTGTATTTTCTTATTATTTCTGGAGATTTTATGTCATATTGTAAAGCAAATAATTCATCTAAATATTTAGTTTCTTTATAAATGTTTTTTATGTCTAACATATTTTTGTTATCCTTTCTTCTTATCAATATCTTATCATAGTATTAATAAATTTAAAATTTTAAACAGAATATATTAGATCGGGGTTAGTTTAAAAATTTTATTAATATGTCTTTTCATTACTAATCTCTCTATCATAGTGTCTCATCTTTCATATTGACTTCTAATTTGATATTTTTATTTTATAACACTATACTCATTTGTTGCATCTTTGAGTTCATATATATTAGTTATTTCAATATATAAAGCTTGTCTTCCCATTGAATCATAACTTTTATCAAAAGTCTCTCTTAATACCTTAATTGCTTTTTTATCTTTTAAAGGGTCATTAAGATAATAATAATCTTTATCCATACCGACTATTACGACTACATGAGCTTTTTTCGGATAAGTATATGTTCTTGATTTATCATAACTAAACCACTCGTAAATATCTTTTGCCTCACTATAATCAACAGTTGTCCATGTTAAAACAGGATTACCAGTTTGTACATATTCTTCTAAAGGTAATTTATCTTCTGAAGTATAGACATGACCAACTGTTTCTGCTGGCAGTTTGTCTTTAAAAATTGTATACAAAGAGTTTTTTATTACTGGTAAAAATGTCCCCCAACCTCTAGATGAATCACTTGGATTTCCAGCGTAATATTGACTTGGATCCGGGCCATAACGAAGTCCATTTTCTTCATAAACTTCTTTTTTCGGTAAGTAATTATCAACATATTCTTTCATATCAATATTAATACCATAATGCTCTAACAACATGGTAGCACTAGCTACTTCGCATCCATTGGGATAATCAGGATTTTGCTTTACTAATGGGAAATTATTAATAATAAAACTATATTTTAAACTTTTATAATATACCTCTAATATATCTTCATAATTGTAAACACTTTCATTGCTTTCCTTTTTAGAAAGGATTAATTGATTAGTGAAATAATCATCTTTTAATGACGGAATTATTGCTTGTTTCAGTTTTTCTTTTTCTCTTGAATATAATTTATACCATATAAAATTACTAGATACTATACCTATTATTACTAAAATAATTATTAATACTTTATATTGCTTTGTGTACTTCATAAGTTGATTATAGCAAATGTTTAGCGGTATAGTTATATTTATTGTAAAGGCTTTACGTAAATATTTATTTAAGACTTAGTTTATTCGTTTATCTTTTTATATTCTTCGTCATTAACCGGTTCTAGCCACTCATTTGATGAATTTTCGCCTGGAACTTCTATTGCGATATGGCTAAACCAAGAATTACTAGTTGCTCCATGCCAGTGTTTTACCACTTATAAAATTTATGTTTGGATATTTTTCTTTTAAGTGATTTAAACTTCATTCGTATGTAGAACCACCTGATGTGACAAAAACGTAAACATTTTTATTGGTTAAATCGTTTTCTTCTATAAAAGTATCTATAATTGATGGCTCTTTATACCACCAAACTGGGAAGCCGATTATAATAAAACTATTCTCCCCTATATTTTCCACTTTATTTTTAATTGCCGGACGAATACTTTCATCATTTTTTTCTAATGTAGTTCTACTCTCTTTATTTGTCCAGTCTAAATCTTCGCTTGTATATTCATTTTTGGGGATTAATTCCGGATGTTAAAAGAGACAAGAACAATTATAGAATTTTTGACGAAAAAAATATTGGTTGGATTAATAGTTTAAATTGGCTTAAGAAGTGTGAGATGAGTAATAGTGAGATAAAATCATATATGAAATTATGTATGGATGGTATAACTAGCATTCCTGAAAGAAAAAAGATACTTGATAAAAAAATGAAAGAGCTTGAAGATGCGAAGAAAAAAATAGATGAAAGCATAGAATTTATTAAATGGAAACAAAGTTTTTATGATGATGTATTAAGTGGTAAAGTTCAGTATTTTAGTTATTTGAAAAGAGATGATAAAAATTAATATTTAATAATGACTTATAGAAAAAAATTTGATAAACTAAATGGTAGAAGGAGGAATGTAAATGGCATTAATAAAATGTCCTGAGTGTAATAAGAATATTAGTGATAAAGCTGAGAGTTGTCCGCATTGTGGTTATTCTTTAAATAAAAAATCTAGTATAAATATTGATAAGAATGCTTTTGATGTTAATTCTTTAAAGAATAAATGGGATAATAAATACTTGATAATAATTTTAGTAGTTTTAGTTGGCGGTTATTTTCTATTTTTTAATAATAATGCGACTGGTAATGGGAATGGAACTGGAAGTCCTACATCTGAGCTAAAGCCTAACGCAAATGGAAATTATGAATTTAATCAAAATGGTAAGTATTTTGAATTTCCAACTAGTTATAAAGTATTTATTAGTAATGATGGCACAATTTACGTAGGAAAAAATATTGATAAAGAAGGAGCATTAATTCCTTATATAATGTTAGAAAAATATAAAGGATATTCTGATCCTAAAGCTCTACTGACTGAGGTAAATAATGAAATATTTAAAGCTTATCCTGATACAACTATTACGATTGATTTGTTAACCGGATATGTTGGAGATAAGTATACTTATGGTATTCAGTATAAATATACTTCAAGTGGTCATGTAGTTGTAGATAATAGATATGCTTTCCTAGTTGGTAGTAGTATATATTTAGTTACAACTAAAGAAGAAAATACTAATACACAGGAAATTAATGAGGTTTCAAGATTAATAATAGAGTCTTTAAAGGAGGTAAAATAAAATGGCTTTAATAAAATGTGCTGAGTGTAATAAAGAGATTTCAAGCAGCGCTAAAGTTTGTCCAAATTGTGGATATAAAAATGATAATAAAACGTGTCCTGAGTGTGGTACAGTTGTAAAAAATGGTGATGCTTTTTGTCCTGAATGTGGGTATCCACTACAAAAGAAGAATCCCACTAATATAATTAGTGAAAATTTAGATAAAATTACTGGAGCAAAATCAGAGAATTATGTTACTTTTAAAGATTTATTTAAAAATACTTTTAAAAAGCATACAGACAAAGAGTTAGATGAGGTGTTTGTTTGTGGTAGTGATAAAACAACTCCTGATGTAAAAGATATTGATCCTAAGAATGCTAGTGCATGGGTATATTTTAAGATATTAGTGTTCTTTATTTTAGCTTATATTCCTTGCCGTATTGGATTTATAAATTATGGAAATGATAACTTTTTACCAGCGTTAGTTATGCTTGGTGCATTTGCCATACCGGTTGCTGTATTAATGTTCTTTTTTGAGATAAACTTATTTAGAAATATTCCTCTTTATAAAGTAATAAAATATTTTGTATTAGGTGGTGCTTTAAGTTTAATATTTGCAATCTTGTTCTTCTCTTTAGAGTTCAATACTGATATTAGAACCTATTCTGGGGCTTTAATGGTTGGTGTTATTGAAGAAGTAGCTAAGGCAGCAATAGTTGCATTGTTCTTATTTAAAAATAAAAAGTGTAATTATATTTTAAACGGATTACTAGTAGGAGCTGCTGTTGGTGCCGGGTTTGCTGCATTTGAAACAGCTGGTTATATTTTGAGAAATGGAATTAATAACGGACTTGCTACTATGCTTTATGTAATCAAAATAAGAGGATTTTTAGCACCTGGTGGTCATGTTGCTTGGGCTGCTATTGAAGGAGCTGCATTAATGTTTGTTAAGGGATTTGAACCTTTAGATAAAAAACATTTCAATGATAAGAGATTTTTACTTATTTGTTTAATTCCAATTGTATTACATGGTGTTTGGGATATGCCACTTGAAGTTCCTTATTGCGGTGTTCAAATATTTGTTAGTGTCCTTGCTTGGTTAGTAATCATATATTTTATAAATTTAGGATTACAACAAATTGATTTAGCAAAAAAATTGGAAACTAGTAAAGTTAAAGCGAAAAAAGAAGATAAGTAAATTATTAATACGTATTTAAAAAATCAAGAATAAAGATGAACTGAACCCCAAAAGTTGGACAGTTTATAAATAGTTTCTAATTAGAGGATTGCAACCTGTAATTTACGGGTGACAGTCCTTTTAATTTTACTTTAATTCTATCATAATTGTAATAATAAATATAGTCATCAATTGCTTTTATCAAATCATCTAATGTTTCATAATTATCTTCTTGGTCATAAAACATTTCTGTTTTAAGTATACCAAAAAAGTTTTCCATCATTCCATTATCCATACTATTTCCTTTTCTAGACATACTTTGTTTTATACCATTATTTTTTAATCTTTGTTGATAAGAGTCATGTTGATATTGCCATCCTTGATCTGAATGAAATATTAATCCTTCAAGATTATTATTTTTATCAAATGCTTTATTAAGCATATCATTTATTTGTTCTAGATTAGGGGATTTGGAAGTATTATAAGATATTATTTCTCCATTATATCCATCTAGAATTGGAGATAGATAACATTTTTCTCCACGAAGATTAAATTCTGTAACATCTGTATACCATTTTTCATTTGCTTTGTCTGCATAAAAATTTCTATCAATTAAATTATCAGCAATTTTACCAATGGTTCCTTTATATGATGAATATTTTCTTTTATTTCTCTTTAATGATTTTAAACCTAATTTAACCATTATTCTGTAGACTTTCTTATGGTTAACTTTATAACCTAGATTTCTTAATTCTAATGTAATTCTACGATAACCATATCTTTCTTTATTATTAATAAATATTTCTTTTATGTTATCTATAATTTCTCTATTTTTTTCATCTTTATCTATTTTAGATAAAGTATAATAATATACTGATTTAGCTAAACCAGATACTTTTAGAAGAATCATTAATGGATACTTTAGCCGAAGTTCACTTACAACATTTACTTTTTCTTCTGTTGTTGATTCTTCCTT
>URUT01000021.1 GCA_900551105.1 uncultured Mycoplasmatota bacterium | reverse complement strand
TCATAAAATTAATCATCACTTATTTGTGTCTACACACACTATTTGACAATTAACCATTTAAATACCAAAGTTCTTTTTCATCCTTCATAACCGTTTTAATTATTCCAGAGCCTAAACATTGTTCTCCTAAATATAAAACGCAAGCTTGTCCAGGCGTTACGGCCTTTACTTTCTCCGGATATTTAACAAGTATTTCATTATTATCTAAATATTCTAAAATAACCTCAAAATCGCTACCACGATATCTAAACTTAGCAGTACAAAAAGCCGGCCTAGAAGGTGAAATAAAGTTTACATTATCAATTATGCAAGCATCAGAATATAACTCTTCAGGATCATCACCAAAAGCAACATACAAAATATTTTTTCTAACGCTTTTACCAACTACAAAATGCTTTTCTAAGTTACCCGAAACTCCGACATTCCTTCTTTGCCCAATTGTATAATTCATAAGGCCTTGATGAGTTCCAATAACCTCGCTAGTTGTTACATCAACAATATCACCAGGATTAGGCTTTAAAAAATTAGCTATAAACTTTTGATAATTACGTTCACCAATAAAACAAATACCTGTTGAATCTTTTTTCTTAGCAGTAGGGATGCCAGCTTCTAAAGCAATTTCTCTTACCTCAGGCTTTGTTAAATGCCCAATAGGAAACAAAACATCCTTAAACTGTCCTAAAGGCACTTGAGCAAGAAAGTAAGTTTGATCCTTATTCAAATCAACGGCTCTACAAAGTCTATTACCAATAATTCTTGCATAATGCCCCGTAGCTATCTTATCAGCACCAAGTCTTCTTGCTTCCTTTATAAATAAATCAAATTTAATATATTTATTACACATTAAATCGGGATTAGGCGTTCTACCAAGCTTTAATTCATCTAAAAAATATTTAAAAACATAATCCCAATATTCTTTTACAAAATCAATTCTATGAAGTGGTATTTCTAACTTTTTACAAACCTCTAAAGCATCATTATAATCCTGTTCCTGAGGACAAATATTATCGTTAAGTGTTGGATTACCTAAAGTATCCCCATTAACCATTGCATCCCAGTTACGCATAAATAAACCAATTACTTCATAACCTTCTTTTTTTAATAGATAAGCAGCAACAGAAGAATCAACTCCCCCACTCATCCCAATAACAACTTTTTCCATATAAATCACGTATATATCATATCAAATTATAGTAAAAAAAGAAAGATACTCAAAAGCTTATTACCCCAAAAATAAATAATTAAATCATTTATAAATATTGCTAGTAAAATAATACCTAGTCTCTTTAAATGAAGAGCAAACATTCTAGCATCAATCTGTTCTTTATATTTAACGATTTTTCTAAAAAAAGAAAAGGAAACATAAGCCAAATAACAAAGCAAAACTATATAAACAAATTTATTAGTAAAAAATGAAGCTATTCCAAACATCAAACCATTAACACCTTTTAATTTAATTAAACCAGCAAGTAAAAAACCAAAGCTAGCAAACTCATAAAACAAATAAAATAACACAAGTGGAAACCCAACAATGCATAAAGAAAGTACAGCTAAAAGCAAAGAAATTATCAAATGCATCACTATAAAATTTTGATGCCTACCTGTCACTGCACCATTTATATTGCTTAGAGAAAGAATTACACTCTCTTTAGTGCTAGTATCTAACTTAAAAAACAGAAAAACTCCTACTAACAACCCAATTAAAAAAAATCCAAATAAAAACTTAATTAGATAACTACTCTTAATTTTTAATTTCATAGTTTTCTCCTAATTAAGTATATTAAACATTATAATAATTATTACCACATATTTGTTAAATTACCATCGTTAACATAGTATTCATCCATTAAAACGACATGAGTAAATGTATTTCTAATTTTTGTTTTTTGATATTTTTTAGCAACCAAACCACCTAAATTAGGTAAGCTCTCTGCAACATAGATATTATCATCATCTATCCCAATAATAATACCAATATGTCCCCAATAATTAATTAAATCACCAGTTCTAATTTTCCCTGATTTAATTAAATCATCTGTTAGTGGTGTAAATTTACCAAGCTTAGTCATTTGATATTTATAATCAGTATCACCTGCACCAATATCTCCAGGATCAAATCCTGCGTTAAATAGTGCCCATGAAACAAACCCTGAACAATCTAAACCATTTGGTTTCTTAGCTCCCATAATATAACCATATCCTGGTTCATCTTCTAAATTAGTAAGAGGACAACCCCATATAGCAGGCCCTCTCCAAGAAGCTATAATATCTTTCTTTTTATCTTCGTGTAAATATAAACCAGTCTTATAATAACGTCCCTCACCATCAGCAAAATGAACGCCGCTTTCGTGTACTCTACCATTTTCATAAAAATAAGGAACGCGATACTTAAATTCTAAAGTTATAAATCTTGCCGCTGCCACCGCTGCTGCTCTTGTCTTATATCCAGCAGTATTAATTCTATAAGCAAGTATCTTATCCAATTCCTCACTTTCTTCCTTACTATATTGATTACATGGAATAATTTCTTTTTTCTTCTCAGAAAGATAAGGCTCACTTATCAAATCAGTTACAATAACTTTCATAGTCTTTTTTAACTTTTTAGCATATATCTCAGTCTCGCCAACTTTTAATCCCTTAATTATGTTATTCTCAATTACCGCAACACTTTCATCCTTAATAATAATATCTTCTTTATTTTTATCTTTATCTATCAAAAGTTCATTATAAACAAAATTCTTTTCCTTACCTAAAGTTAAATAAATAACCTCTTCATTAAAATTAAAAGCCAAAACATTATTAATATAATCAGTTAAATAAACCTCTTTAGTACTAGTTTTCAAATTGTATAAACTTACCAAATAATCTTTATTAATATCTAAAGTAATCTCACATTTATTATTTATAGCTTTAACATCATACTTATTTAAATCATTATAAACCAGGCAAGAAAACTCTTCTTGACCCTTACCATCAATTTCTATTGTAAAAGTATTATTGTCACCATTAACTGAAATTAGTGATACCTTAGACACTTCCAAATCTAAAAACTTAAAATAATAAACCGCATAAGCGCAAAATAAACAAATAAGTATTAAAGCAATAGTAGATAAAAAAATAATCTTTAATTTTTTACTCATAAACAACTACCCATTTCTCAAAAAAATTATAACATACATTTAATAAGTTATAAATACTTTTAATTTAATAATTTTTTTAGTATAATTAATTAAGCGAGAGGTGAAAATATGGCATATAAATCAAAAAAGAAAAGCATTGGTTCTAAAATCTTAATTTGGATTATGCTTTTAGCAATGATCGGCAGTGTCCTAGGAACAATCATTTATTATATATTCCAATAAACATCAAAAAAGAGCATCATTTGCTCTTTTTTACATAACTAATCATCTCACCAATTACTTCAAATATACTAAGAAAAAATAACTTAAAATCAAGTGAAAAACATTCTCTATCAGCATACTCTAAATCATACTTAAGTTTCCTACTGTTTGTAATATTTCTTCTGCCATGATACTGAGCAAGACCAAATACTCCAGGTTTAACCGTATATCTTTTAGGATTTAAAAACTCCTTTGGCATTGTCTTATCAACCGCCATTAAAGCTCTAGGCCCCACAAAAGACATATCCCCTTTAATTATATTAAATAAATTAGGTAGTTCATCCATACCTGATCTTCTAATTACAAAAGAACACTTAGTTATCCTCTCATCATGACTTAACGACGTATCATCAAGCATTGACTTAAATTTATAAATTGTAAACGGCTTCATATTTAAACCTAATCTTTCTTGTTTAAATATTATCTTACCACCCAAATCTATTTTCAAAATAATATAAATGACAACAATAATCGGCCAAATAAGTAATAAAATAAATATTCCTAATACTATATCAATAAATCTTTTAACATACTTATACATTATCTTTTTTACATAGTTTCTTTAAAAAACTAACATCCTTCTTAATCTTAAATCTATCTATAACTTTATACTTAGGAATATTATCTAATATTTGTTCATGTTTCTTAAGTAAATACTCAAAATAATCTTTATTAGAATACATCAAAATAGGTCCATAAATAAGTTCTTTAACACTATACTTTTTCTTACCCTTTAAAAAGACAATATTAATATAGTATCTACCCTTATCATAAATAACTGCTTCATGAGAAATATAATAACCTTTACTAATAACAAATCTTCTAAGTAAATAATAATCATTATTTGACTGAATAACTAATTTATTTATCTGACTAAGCTTAGGACTACTAAGAATTTTAATAATTGTAGATGTCCCCATCCCAGAAAGAATAACTGTGTTTATCTCATCATCAATAACCTCAAGACCACTACCAACTTTAGTTTCAATATTATCTTCTAAATTATATTTTTTAATATTATTTTTTCCCCCAGCAAGTGCACTTTCTGAAACATCACTTGCAAGAACCTTTGAGCAAATTTTATTCTTTACTAAATAAATATCTAATAAAGCATGATCACACCCAATATCAGCAACCTTATCACTATCAATAATCAGCCCAGCAATACTTTTTAATCTATTACTTATTTTCATTAATCCACCATAAAATCTTTAAGTTTCTTAGCACGAGATGGATGTCTTAGTTTTCTTAAAGCCTTTGCTTCTATTTGACGAATTCTTTCACGAGTTACATTAAATCTTTTACCAACTTCTTCTAAAGTATAACTTGTCCCATCAATTAAACCAAAACGAAGCTCCAACACTTGTTGTTCACGAGGTTGTAAAGTAGAAAGCACGCTTTTAATTTCTTCTTTTAATATTTCATTAGTTGTATATTCTTCAGGACTTAAACTTCTTTCATCAGGCACAAAATCACCTAAATGAGAATCTTCTTCTTCACCAATTGGTGTCTCTAAACTTACTGGATCCTGACTAATCTTCATAACTTCACGAACCTTTTCAGGAGTAATTCCCATCTTCTTAGCAAGTTCTTCATCACTTGGCTCACGATTTAACTCTAAAGTAAGCTGTCTTTGAATTCTAGCCATCTTATTAATTGTCTCAACCATGTGTACTGGTACTCTTATAGTTCTAGCTTGATCAGCAAGAGCTCTAGTAATAGCTTGTCTAATCCACCAAGTAGCATAAGTACTAAACTTATATCCTTTATCATAATCAAACTTCTCAACAGCCTTCATCAAGCCAATATTACCTTCTTGAATCAAATCTAAAAATAATAAGCCTCTGCCAACATATCTCTTAGCAATTGAAACAACCAAACGTAAGTTAGACTCTGCAAGTATATTCTTAGCTTCCTCATCACCTTCAGCAACTCTGATAGATAAAGATGCTTCCTCATCAGGACTAAGCAAACTAATACGTCCAATCTCTTTTAAATACATTCTAACTGGGTCATTAATATTAATATCCTTAGTTAAATCCTCATCAGTAAGTAATTCAACCTCTTCTTCTTTGATTGTCTTACTTTCTCCACTAGAAGCATTATCCTCATTAGAAACAACAGTAATACCATTTTCAATAAATAAATTATATAACTCATCTAAAGCATCACTATCAATATCAAGTCCCTTTAAAGCATCAGCTAACTGCTCAAAAGTAATAAATCCTTCCTTTTTACCTAATGCAAGTAATTCTTCCTTTCTTTCATCAAAAGTTTTAACTTCCTTAATCTTCTTCATTATCCTCACCTCTACGTTTTAATTTAATAATTAAATCATTCATTCTTTCTTTTTCATTAACATCAGTTAATTTTTTTATTTCCTCTTTTATTTCTTTAATCTTTTCTTCATTAATCCAAATCTTAATATAATTAACATAAATATCAAACTCATCAGTCATAACTTTATTTATATTATTGATAATTTTTAATATCAAATCACTATAATCAAATGAACTAACATACGTTATAAAATCAGCTACATTAAACTCTCCATAAAGCTTATAATAAGCCAAAATATCATTAGCTATTAATCTATATTTCTTATCAGGAATATATCCAAGCCTTCTTTCATAAAGCCTAATATATTTACTATTACTCATCATAATTGCAAGTAACGCTTCACATATCTTACTATTTTTATCAAGCTTTCGCGCACTTACTTTCTTAACCTCTATTTTAGGAACAATCTCTTTCTTTACTAACTTATTCATTAGTAAATCTTTATCTATTCCATACTCTTTACTAATATTATTTATCGTAATACTCTTAAGTATTTCATCATCACTCTTATTAAGCTCTAAAATAACATCATTAATATAATCAGCCAAATCCGTATCTTTATTTAAATTTTTCTTATTCTTTAAAACATTTAACTTAAAATCAAAATAACTAACAGCTCCATTAATAGCATCCTTAAACTTATCAGCACCAAACTCTAAAATGTAAGAATCCGGATCCTTAGCACCAGCAAGTCTAACAACCAAAACCTCAATCCCCGCACTAACTAAAGCTTCACCATTACTAATCGTGCTTTTCTCACCAGCACTATCATTATCCATACATAATATAACCTTAGCATTAAGCCTTTTTAAAAGAGTTATATGATCTTTAGTTAAAGCAGTTCCCATCGTTGCACAAACATTCTTAAAAGTCGTAGAATACACTCTAATCGCATCCATTTGTCCTTCAACTAAAATAACTTGCTTCTTCTTACTAACCTCAGCCTTACACTTATCGTAATTATATAAAATATGTCCCTTTTTAAATAACACATTCTCCCTAGAATTTAAATACTTATTATCAGACTCTGTATTATAAATTCTTGCTGAAAACGCTACAACCTCTCCCTTATCATTACAAATTGGAAAAGTAATTCTACCTCTAAACATATCAGTTAAACTATCTCCATAATTACCTAAAGAAAGATTAACAATGTCCTTATCACTATACCCCTTAGAAACCAACAACTTAGTTAAATTATTATCATTTAAAGCAAGCCCAATATTAAACTCATCAATAACTTTTTCATCAAGCTTTCTTTCGTTAATTAAATATCTCTTAGCAGCCTCGCCATCCTTACCATTCAAATTATTAATAAAATATTTATTAGCAAGCTCTAACATATCATAATACTTTTGATTAGTTCTCGCAGACGAAACATTAATATTTAAACGATAACCAACTTTATCAGCAACAATCTTAACAGCTTCTAAAAAAGATACATTCTCATAATTTTGAACAAAGGTAAACACATTACCTGAAGCTCCACACACAAAACAAGTATAAATCTGCTTATCAGGTGATACACTCATACTTGGATTATGATCATCATGAAATGGACATATCCCAAAAAAGTTTTTACCCTTTGGTTCTAAATTAATATATGAACTAATCACATCTACAATATTTGCATTATTTCTAATTTGATTAATATCATTTTCTGCAATCTTTACCATAATATCACCCAAAAAAGCCCTCTATATATAATTTATTACCCCATACCCCCTAATTTCCTTTATTTTTTTAGCAAAAAATTACAAAATTTGCAAATTTATGCAAAAAAACACAAAAAAAGACCTAAAATAGGCCTAAAATCATTAATTATTTTAACAATTTATCCAAATAATTATGAGTTAAACTAGTCAAAAAAACTGCACCTAACGCACTAAAAGCCGGATTTATAAAATATAAAGCAAAAGTAATACTACCAACAAGGACCCCAAACAATATTCTTCCTCTCTTAGAATAACTACTAAAACTACTTAAAGTAGCTACATAAACAAAGATAAAACAAATCCCATTAGCAAGAAAACTACTCATAAATCCATCAAAATTAGAACTCGCAATCAAATAAACTAAATTAAGACCGCCAAAAGTCAAATAAGCAGCAATTGGAATCTCTCTTTTATAAAAACTTTTAAAACTTAAATAAACATACGAAATAAGTACAAGTAATGTGCATGTTGCATTAATTCCCCCGCTACCCTTACCAAGAAAATAATCAGTAGCATCCAAATAAGCACTATCACTACTAATTAAAAGTGGATAATCCTTACTAATAAAACTAGAAATTAAAATAATTAATAACATACACAAACTAACAAGATTAACTTTTCCATCAATAAACTTCTTATTTAAAACAAATAAAACCAAAAGCATAACCCCAAAAATTAATATATTAGTCTTAACACTAACTAAACTAGCACAAAGAATCCCATAAAAAGGATAAAAATCACTAGTAATCACATTATCTTTTCTATTAAAAAGATAATTAACCAAAACCCCAATTCCAAATCCTAAAATATCAAAAACTAAAGCAAAAATCCCAAATCTATATACCCCAAATATTATAAGTGGAATCAAAGAAATAAATAAATACTTATATATTTTATTAATATTTAAATCATCATAAACATAATTTCTCATCTTTTACCTCCTAACTTAATCTTAGCAGGACAAACATAAGAACAAAGCCCACAATTATTGCACTTATTCATCTTATAATCACCCTTCGGATCACACTCAAAAGGACAATAAATATTACAAAGCCCACAATTAATACACTTAGTAGAGCTAACACTCTCTTTCTTTATCAAAAACACGCTTCTAAGCTTAGGAGTAACTAGCATGTCTAAACTATTTACCTCAGTTCCTTTCATAAGCCCATTAGTTACTATCATATAATCATCACTAGTAACCTTAAAACAATTATCAATAATATCTTTTATAGACGTACCAATTTTAGTATTTACAACTCTAGTTTTATCAAGAGCACTACCACCAATCGTAATTAGTTTCTCCGTAATTGGCTTCTTTCTCTTTAAAACATGATAAATAGTTAAAACATCAAGAACATTTAAAAATATAATTCCTTTATCTAATTTACTGCTTCTAACAAGTTCTTTAACCAAAATTTCTTTCATTCCTATTGGATAAACATCAGGCATTAACTTTAAATCTACACTAGGATACGTCCCAATAGAATTGACTAATTTATTAACATTATCAGAATCATTATTCTTAATCGCAAAAAAACACTTATGAATTTTTAATATATTACAAAGAGCATCAATACACTCTAATAATTCCATAAAATAATCACTAATAATATGACTATAAGAATGCTCAAAAGGATCCTCATCTATTCCACTAATAATTAAAGTCTCTCCAATAAGTGGTCCTCTATAAGTTGTATAGGTATAAACCAAATTCTTAAGAACCTCAAAATCAATATCACTAATATTTCTAGCACTACTCTTTAAACTCTTAGTTTTCTCCTCAAAATCATTTTCTAAAATAATAGTTGGAAGCACCTCACCATCAACCAGCATCTTACGAGCACCAGAGACACTTCCACTAACAGTACTATAAATAAAATCCGTACCATTTGACAAAATAATATCCTCTTTCAAAACTCTATCATTAATCTTAACCCCAAGCTTATACTTCTTATCATAAGCAATATAAACATAATCAGGACTCAAATAATTACATATATTCCTATTAACAACAGAATCATCTTTAATACATATATTTCTAGACATAAACATCACCTAATTAATATTAAATAAACAGCAAATGAGTACTCCCCATTTGCCTTAAAAACTTTTTTACTCCATTACAACTATATAAGGATTAGTTGCAGTTCCAGCACCTGTTACTTTAGTTGAAGCAACGAGTGATAGAGAGGGACGCACCCCGAGGTTGCCGCTAACGTGGTCGCCGTCAAGGCGGTTGAGGCTACCATGAACAAACCAAACAAGAGCTCGGAGGCCATTAAAGAAGCTCGGAGACAAAGTCCACCAATCACTTGAATTAGTATTTCCTTCTATATAATATGTTAAATTTGATATGTATGCAGCACCACCAGCAAATGCTATTTCATCTGCAGTAAGTAAACCTACTTTTGCATAGCTACTTAATGCTCCATTTCCGTTAGTTGAATCACTTACAGTAAACTTAGATAACTTTCCTCTATTATTATCATTTGGACATATTAAACTAGGCCATGTTCCTCCAGCACTACCTGAAGATGCTTGTACTAGTCTTTTATTAGCGCTGTAATAATTTGTATTGGTCCCTGCACCATAATTTGTTCCTATAGTAAAACGCTTAGGATTAAATGTTGTATCAGTTACTACACTTTTGTCATTACACCATATTATATCAGCAAGTTGACTATCCTTAAAATTTGCTTGCTTAGAAAGCACATTTGTATACCATTTATTTAAATTAGTTAATATTGTACTTGCATTAGTATTAGCATGTGTTTCCGCATAACTACTTGCTCCTACTGTACCATACATTAATCCTACATATGCATTATCATTATAACTTGAATTAAATGCTGATTTATAAGTATCTCCCTCATATCTAGCTAAAGCATAATCATTACCAGTCACATTACATGGCGTACTACTAGATGGAATATTATTAGTACTTGTTAATCCATTATAATTATATAAGACTAACTTAATTGCACCATTTCCAGTTATTCTTACTATCCTCCAGCACATATTAGCATATTCAACAAAATTATTAGTAACTGCTCCTCTAAAATAATAACTCGTTCCATAATCGTCTACAGTACTAGCAAGTAGTGCTTCAATAGCATTTTTATTTGATGTAAGTGTTTTATAGGTAAAACTGTTTGAGGTAGCACTTATAACATAATATACTGTAGACAAATCTGTAGTTGTTTTCATTGTTCCAGCTGTACTAGAGCCCGCCGAGTATAAAGAATCACTAGTTAAATATTTTCCTACTAATGTTGAATATGAATTCGCGTATGTGTTGCTTGTTACAGCGGTTCCCGTTAAATTGAATTTAGTACCATTTGCTTCCCAACCAGTTCCATAGGTAATGTAATAAGCTTGATATGTTGAAGCCACTCTTGCTGTTTGAACCGGAACATCGTCTAATGTATGAGCACTAGGTTCTGTTCCTGGCGTTGTTGAAGACGACTTAACCGTATTATCCCTTTTTATAGCGGCTAAAAGAGTATCTACTCCAGGTTCATCCCAGGTATCGGAAGGAATACTTGCATCACTTACTATAACAACTTGTCCACTCCAAGTTTTACTTAAACCTTCAGAAGCAGTAGTTGCTTCATCTACCCATAATCTTAAATCATATTCTAATTCCTCGTTACTGCCTAATGCTAAAGTTTTAATTACAAAACCATTGTGACCATTCTCTAATTTTTTAGTGTACGCGGATTTAACTAGTGCACTAGTTCCATCAGTAGTTCCTTTAGTACTTAAATTATATCTTACATGAGAACTATCTAAATTAGTAGATGCTCCTTCATTTAAACTATCAATCGTTATATAAGCATATATCGTATCAGTACAGTTATTTTTTATTTTAAAAGTAAACGGACTATAACTCATTCCTTCATCCTCTGTTACTGCATAAGTCTTTTCTAGTGTTATAGCATTTGTTTCTTCAGTAAATGTTGTACTAAAACAGCTAAGAGACGTAATAGTATTTTCTTCATTTTGTCTTAAATATAGCGTAAAAAATGCATAAGTTACACCTATTAAACAAATAACTACTATTAGTAAAGTTACATATATTTTTCTTTTATTAATATTAACTGTTTTCTCATCCATAATAAGTTACTCCTTATCTATCATCTATAACAATTATAATTCATTTTAATATTTATATCAACTAAAAAAAGACAGTAAACAATACTATCTTTCATAATCACAACTAGAGCATTTAATCTTCCTATTTTTTTCTACAAGCATCTCACCGCATTTAGGACAAGCTTCACCAATTGGTTTATCCCAGTATGCAGTTTTACATTTTGGATAGTTATTACATCCATAAAAGATTTTACCTCTTTTACTTCTTTTTTCAACGATCTTTCCTTCACCACACTTAGGACAAGAACATATTTCACTTTCCTCTTTTGGTTTAATATACTTACACTCCGGATAATTAGAACAAGCAACAAATGGTCCATATTTACCATTTCTTATAACAAGTGGAGAACCACATTCAGGACACTCTTCACCCGTTTCTTCTGCTTCCTTCTTTTCCATTTCATCAAATGCTTTTTTTACTAAAGGTTCAAACTCTTTATAAAACTCTTTTAATACTTTTAAATAGTCCATTTGATTATTAGCTATCTCATCTAATTCATTTTCCATATTAGCAGTATATTTAACATTTATAATATTAGAAAAGAACTCTTGTAATTTATCAGTTGTAGTAATTCCTATCTCCGTAGGATAAAACTTCTTATCATTAACTTTAACATAATTTCTTTCTTTAATAGTCTCTAAAATCTTTGCATAAGTTGATGGTCTACCAATACCTAAAGCCTCTAACTCTTTAATTAATGAGCTTTCAGTAAATCTTGGTAACGGTTTAGTAAAATGCTGCTCTTTAGTAATATCTTCTGCTACTATTACCTTAGAATTATAATTACTAAAATCAGGAAGTATTACTTCTTCACTATCCATATATCTATCATATACTTTCATAAATCCATCAAAAGTAATAACTTGTCCAGTTGCTTTAAATAAATAACCATTATTTTCTAAAGTAATTACAGTTGCTAATACTTTAGCATTAGCCATTAAACTAGCTAAAGCTCTATAATAAATTATACTATATACTTTTAATTCATCATTAGTTAAAAACTCTTTCATTGCTTCAGGAGTTCTATAAATAGATGTTGGTCTAATTGCTTCATGAGCATCTTGAACATTTTCTTTATGCTTTTGTTGTTTTACTTTTCCAATATATTCATCCCCATAAGTTTTTTTAATATATGAATGAACATCTCCAATAAAACCACTAGATAATCTTGTACTATCCGTACGCATATAAGTAATTAAGCCTACTGTCTCCGTTCCAATATCAACACTTTCATATAATCTTTGAGCTATTTTCATTGTTTTACTAGCTCCAAAATTAAACTTATTAGCACAAGCCTGTTGTAATGTACTAGTAGTAAAAGGCATAACTCCTTTTTTCTCTTTAGTTTTCTTATCTACACTATCTATATTAAAAGATTTAGATAACTCACTTAAAATTTTACTAGCTTCTACCTCGCTTTTAATTTCAATCTTTTTACCATTATATTTTTCTAAATCAGCCTTAAAATCTTTAAAATCAGCAGTAATACTCCAGTACTCTTCAGGTACAAACTTTTCTATTTCTCTTTCTCTATCAACAATTAATTTAAGAGCTACACTTTGTACTCTACCAGCGCTCTTACCACCAGTCTTAGACTGCATTAACTTAGATAATCTAAAACCAATTATTCTATCAAGCATTCTTCTAGTTTCTTGTGATTTAACTAAATTATCATCTATTTTTCTAGGTGATTTGAACGCCTTAAGTACTGCATTTTCAGTTATTTCATTAAAAACAACTCTATCATACTTATTATCATCTATTCCTAAAGCATCTTTAATATGCCAGCTAATAGCTTCTCCCTCTCGGTCTGGGTCGGTAGCTAAATAAACAAAATCACTATCTTTAACATCTTTCTTAAGCTCTTTAATAACACTATTTTTACCCTTTATAGTTGTATAATTAGGCTTAAAATCATTATCTACATCTATACCAAGTCCAAATTTACCAGTAGTAGCTAAATCTCTAATATGTCCTTTACTAGATACAACTTTATACTTAGATCCTAAATACTTTCCGATAGTTTTAGTCTTACTTGGCGACTCCACAATAACTAAATTAGTCATTAACTCCCTCGCTTTCACTTGCATCTATATTATCATATTTTTCTTTAATTTTATTTATTTCTTTAAATAATTTATTAAAATAATCAGTTTTAATAGCAATAGCACTCATTTTTTGTCTAGTTTGAATTTCTGTATTTATTGAAAGTAGTTCTTCAGATGTATAAGTAGCTTCTCCCGAATTTTTAAATACTCCAGATGTCGCACTATAATATCCTATCTCATCTTGCCAAGAACCATCAGCAAATACTGTCCTACCACCATCACTACTAAATATATCAGTACCCAAATAAAATCTAGGATCATAATCCATATTAAACATATTTAAAAGAGTTGGTAATAAATCTAGTATAGAAGTATACTTCTCTATTTTTTCACCCTTAACTGCACTATTATAAATAACCATTGGTGTTCTATCAACCTCATTATTTACTGTAACATCATAAGGAAGCACTGTATTAATTTGTTTAGTTGTAAGACCATAAGGATAATGATCAGCAAATAAAGCAATAACTGTATCATCCAGCTTACCATTAGCTTCTAAAGTATCTAATAACTCTTTTAAAGCAGCATCTAACTCTTTTAATTTAGACATATACCTCTTAACTGGTGTACTATAATTATAATCGTCAAACTCACTTAAATGCTTATTGCCATTTTCAGAAGAAACCGTATAAGGCTGATGAGGTGTAACACTAGTTAAATAAACCATAAACTTATCTTGATTAATAAAATAAGGAGAAGCAGTCTTAATTAAATCAACATCACTAGGCCACTCTTCATAAACACTACTCCAAGGTATTTTAAGCTCATTAACATTACGATATACCATACTACCCATATTAGGATGTATTGTTCTTCTAGCATAATAATACTCTGCATAATCATGATAACTACTAGTCATATAACCTTTATTATTAAAGATATTAAATATAGCTTGTGGATACACATTATTCTTATAAGTATTAGCAGTACAAGTATTATTTATTGTAAACAAACTAGTCATACTAGTCATTTCATTATTGCCAGTACTACAATTATTTCTAGGACTATAATTATTTCTAAAACTAAATCCCTCATTATATAACTTATAAAGCGTTGGATATTCTTTTTCATTTATAAATATCTCATTAGTAGACTCCATTAAAATAACTATTAAATTCTTACCCTCAAATATTCCCGTATACTCATTCTTAGGTGTAATCTTTCTATTAATAAAATAATTATTTAACTTATTAAATGTCTTATCAGTAGAATTAGTAATAACCTCTTGCCAGTAAGTATCATCTATAACTCTCTTATTATCTTCCTGACTATTATTTGAACTATTATTAGTACTATTAATAACACTACTATCATCAATATCATCTAAAGAAACATCTATATTAAATAAATTAACCACTACATCACTAAAACCATAGGCAAATACCCCAAACTGACTTACAGATAAGTTAGAATTATCACTAGTAAGAAACAATGTCGTATTCTTAATAGCTTGATGCTTATTTTGCAAAAATGAAAGTCTTAAAGTAGAATAATAAGTACATACTAAAATAGTTAAAGCAAGTAATGAATAAAGTATCGCTAAAGCTCTAGTTAACTTATTTTCTCTCTTAAATATAAAGTATACAGTTTTCTCTAACTTTTTCATTCTAAATACTTTAAATAGCCACCACACAAATAACATAAGAATTATAAATGGTACAATAACTAAATAACTCCTAAAGGTAGAAGCACCAATAAAATCTTTTATATAATCAGTAATCTTAGTTCCTTGTTCAGCATTACCAACACCCATAAAAAATCCCATATAAGTAAATAAATTAATTTCTACCCAAGCATAAATCATCATCATTGCTGAAATAACCGTTATCACTATCTTTTTAGCTTTATAATTAAATAAACTAGTTATTAAACCACAAACGAGTCCTATTATTATACTACTAAGCATAATTCTAATAACTGCAGCATCAAAAAAATGACTACTAGTATTTAACCTAACAATCATCTCTAATAAAAACACATATATACAATATAAAATACTATTTTTTAAAATTTGTTTGCCTAATTTGTCCTTCATGAAAACCACCTTCATTAATTAAAACACTAATTGGTTTAAAAGTAAACCTATAAATATCAAGTAACCCGTACTTCTTTACATTTTCTATATGCTTTTTAGTAGGATACCCTTTATGTTTATCAAACTCATACTCAGGGAAATCTTTACTAAGTTCATACATCATACTATCTCTAGTAACTTTTGCTATAACACTAGCTGCTGCTATTGATTCGCTCTTTTGATCTCCCTTAATTATGCTTGTAGTAGGAACATCTAAATTAAGTGGCATTGCATCTATTAGTACATGTTCAGGTTTAACAGCTAACTTACTTATTGCTTCCTTCATCGCTATTTTAGTAGCTTCATATATATTTACTTCATCTATTACTTTAGCACTAACTACGCCAACACCAACTGCAACTGCATCTTTCATTATAATTTTGTAAAACTCATCTCTTTTTTTCTCAGATAATTTCTTTGAATCTGTAAGCCCTTCTAATCTATATCCTTTTGGCAAAATAACTGCTGCTGCAACAACTGGTCCAACTAATGGTCCTCTTCCAACTTCATCTACTCCAGCAATATATTTTATGCCACTATCATATAAATTATTTTCATACTCCAAAAGATTTATTTCCATTGCTTTCTTTTTCATCTTTTTTTACTTCTTTCTTTACACTTAAAATTTCATCTAATGTTTCTAAATCCATCGGAAACATTTTCACGAGATTTCTCTACTTAATTCACTTACTTTGTTAAAGATTTTATATGGTTTATTATAGCCAGTATCTGTTCTTACAAATTTTTTAGCAAAATCATTTTGACTGTCATGAATTAAATTACGCCATGTAATTGGACTATAACCAAGCTTTGCCATGAGCATATATCTTGCATAAATCAAATCATTACCAATTTTAAAATCATCTGGTGCAAGTAACAGTTTTCTTTTTCTAAGTGTTCCTGTTTCATCTTCTGCTAAAGCCATCAACTTATATTTTTGTTCTAAATTATCTATACTAATATTAAGTATTCCTGGAAATCTTCTTAAAATAACATATATTTCTTCCATTTTAAATCCATCAGAAAACGCAAAGTCTTTAAAATCTCTTAAATTACTTCTTAAAGTCCCCGGCGTTCTACCGCCAATGCCAGTTGTACGATTATGTTTTAAATATTTTAAGAAACTTTCTAAAAACTCAGCAGCATATTCTAAAGATGTATTCTCATAAAGATGTAGTTATTCCTCTAAAACATCCTCTAATTCATCTATTTCAATTTCAAATTTTGCATCATTCATTATTCATCAGTCCTATCAAATGTTATTTCTTTTATATATTCCATTCTAACATCATTAATAATCATATTATTAATTCTATTAAAATCTTCTTTATTTGCTATATTTAATTTAGCAGCTATCTTACTATAATCATCTAAAGTATCATCAGTAAGTTTATCAAGTCCATATCTACTAGAAAGTTTATCGGGATAGTATTTATTAAGCTTACTTAAAATATGATAAGCAACATCAGCAATCGGTAATACCTCAATTTTTATAGCCCCAGTTGCCGCTAAATTAAGAGCAACATCTTCTTCCTCAAATTTAGGCCATAAAACTCCTGGAGTATCAAGAACAACCATCTTATATTTAGTATTTAAGAAAGTAAGTGATTTAGTAACTCCTGGCTTATTACCAGTAACAGCTACATTTTTCCCAGCTAATCTATTAATAAATGTACTCTTACCAACATTGGGTATTCCCATAACTAACGCTTTTATTTCTTTAGGCTTTAACCCTTTAGCACTTCTGTTTTGATTAATCTCTTCTATAATACTATTAGACTCATCAATAATTCTTTTATAATCATCATTATTATTTAAACTAACCAAAAGAACTTTATATCCCATATCTTCATAATATTTTATCCATTTATTAGTTTCTTTAACATCACACAGATCCTTTTTAGTCATAACAAGAATTCTCTTTTTATTCTTAATTAAAGAATCTATATCTTTAATCTTAGATGAATACGGTATTCTAGCATCTATTAGTTCATAAACTATATCTATTAAAGGTAATATTTTTTTAACCTCATTTTTAGTTTTAACCATGTGGCCAGGATACCAGTTAATTCCGACTTTAGTTAACTTTTCTTCTTGATT
>URUT01000020.1 GCA_900551105.1 uncultured Mycoplasmatota bacterium | reverse complement strand
TCGTGTATTACTATATCACAAAAATTTATACTTGACAAATATTAGAATGTCACAAATTATTAAAATATTACACATTTTTTACAAAATAATAATCTCTCATGATATAATGAAAAAATAGAAGAAAGTAGATGATATTAGATGAAAAATAGAAAAGACGGCATAAGAGTTAAAAATTTAGACGGAATGCATAGACTAATGGTTCATATTAAACCATACCGTGCAGACTCAGATGTATATATAAATACAAACGTAGATGTAACTGAAATGGTAAAATACGTTGAAAAACTAAAGAAACAAGACAAGTACAAAGACTTAACATACTTTCATGTATTTTGTACTGCAATTGGTAAACTAATTTATAATAGACCCTTACTAAATCGTTTCGTTATAAATAGAAGATTTTATGATCGTAAATTTGTTAATTTATCATTTGTAGCAAAAAGAGAATTCACTGATTCTTCAGAAGAAAATTTCAGTTCTCTAAAAATTGAAGAAAATGACAACCTACTTTCATTAAGTCAAAAAATTAGTGGTAAAGTAAAAAGTGTTAGAGAAAGCAAACTAAATAGTGCCGATGATTTCATGGATAAATTTGGTAAACTACCAGTTGGCTTACTAAGAGTTCTATGCAGTATATTAAAATTTGCAGACAACCATGACCTAATCCCAGAAAGTCTTACTAAAAATTCAATTTACCACTCAAGTGTAATTATTACTAATCTAGGAAGTATCAACTGTGGAGCAATTTATCATAACTTAACAGACTTTGGAACTAATAGTATTTTAGTTGCAGTTGGTAAGATAAAAGATGAACCAGTAGTTATCAATGGTAAAGTTGAAATTCGTAAAATGTGTGAATTTGGAATTAACCTAGATGAAAGAATAGCAGACGGTTTCTACTTCACCAAATCACTAGAGTATTTTAATTACATAATGAGTCATCCTGAAAATCTAGAAGAAAATGCAAACGTTGCTATCAACTTAAAAAAGCCCGAGTAAGAGCTTTTTTTCATTCTTTATTACGCCATTTAAAATTAGTAACCTCAGGTATGTCTACCCCATTTTCTTTAATATACTTTTCATGATATTTTAAAGTATCAACACACTTCTTTTGTAAATTTTCTTTACCCTTAGAATCAACTTTAACATACTTAAGTACATCCAATATTAAATTATATCTATCAATTTTGTTTTTAACTCGCATATCAAACGGTGTGGTAATTGTTCCCTCTTCAATATATCCATGAACATGCAAATCTTTGTTATATCTTTTATAAGTAAGCTGATGAATAAGAGAAGGATATCCATGAAATGCAAATATAATAGGTTTATCTTTAGTAAATATTTCATTATACTCATCATTAGTAAGCCCGTGTGGATGATCTAAATTAGAAACTAATTTCATTAAATCAACTACGTTTACTACTCGCACCTTTAAATTAGGTAAGTACTCAGCCAAAATCTGTTTAGCAGCAAGAACCTCTAACGTAGGCGTATCCCCAGCACAAGCAAGTACAACATTTGGGTTATCATCACTTGCCCATTTTAGCACACCAACGCCTTTAGTGCAGTGCTCATCGGCCTCCTCTATATTTAACCACTGTAATCTCTCATGTTTAGAAGCTACTATCACATTAATATAATTCTTAGTTTGAATTACATGATTATAACAAGAAAGCAAAGTATTAGCATCAAATGGCAAATAAATTCTTACTGTTTCTGGCTTTTTCGTAACTAAATGATTTAAAAATCCTGGATCCTGATGCGTATAACCATTATGATCTTGTTGCCAGCAATGACTCGTTAAAATATAGTTAAGCGATGGAATATCACCACGCCAATCAATTTCACTACACATTTTAAGCCACTTAGCATGCTGGCTTGTCATAGAATCAACTATTCTAATAAAGGCCTCATAACTATGAATAAATCCATGACGACCAGTTAGAATGTAACCTTCTAATAACCCCTCACAAACATGCTCTGATAAAATACTATCAACAATTTGTCCATCAGGTCTTAAATACTCATCAGTTGGTAAAACAGTAGTACACCATTTTCTATTAGCAACCTTAAATACTTCATTAAAACGATTAGACATTGCTTCATCCGGTCCAAAAAACATATAGTCTCTATTTTGTTTCATTAGTTCCTTAACAAAACTACCAAGAATGTACATATCACTAGCAGTAACGCTACCTCTATCCTTAAAATCAAAACCATACTTTTTATAGTTAGGTACATCCAAAGGCTTAATAATATCTCCCATCACAAACCTTGATGCACTCATACGTTTATCGCCCTTAGGCATCTTATTTCTTAAACTAGCCGATATAGAACCATCTTTATTAAATAAATCATCTACTTTATAACTTTTTAACCATTCTTCTAAAATTGCTAAATCATTAAAATCATTAATTGCAAATGGAATTTGATGAGAACGGTAGCTTCCTTCAATTTCTTTATTGTTATATTTTTTTACGCCAGTCCATCCCTTAGGCGTTTTTAAAATTATCATTGGAAAATAAAATTTAGTACTATCTCCACGCTTAGTAGTTTTCTTCGCATTTGTAATAGTCATAAACACTGTATCAAGTGTTTCCGCCATCAATTTATGAGCTTCCATAACATCTTTATTATGAACATCAACTATATATGGATTATATCCCAAAGCTTTAAAATAACAAGTTAATTCTTTATCAGTAAACCTAGAAAAAATTGTTGGGTTAGCTATTTTATAACCGTTTAAATGAAGTATTGGTAATACTACCCCATCGGTTGCTATATCCATTAGTTTATTAATATTCCAAGAAGCACTAAGTGGTCCAGTTTCTGATTCTCCATCCCCAATTACACAAGCAACAACCAAATCAGGATTTTTTAAAGCAGCTCCGTAAGCATGAGCAAGACTATAACCTAGTTCACCACCTTCATGAATACTGCCAGGAACCTCCGGAGAAACATGACTAGATACTCCGCCTGGAAAACTAAACTGTTTACATAGTTTTTTTAATCCTTTTTCATCATTTGTTATTAAAGGATATAATTCACTATAAGTCCCTTCTATATAAGCATTAGAAATCATAGCTTGTCCACTGTGACCAGGCCCTGACACATATATAATATTTTGATTATATTTATTAATAATTCTATTTAAATGTGCATATACAAAGTTTTGACCAGGTGCACTTCCCCAATGTCCTACTAACTTTTTCTTTATATCTTTAAAGTTTAAATCTCTATTTAATAATGGATTATCACACAAGTATAATTGTGCACAAGATAAATAGTTAGCTAATCTAAATTGCTGATCAACTGTTTTTAATTCTTCTTCCATATTAGCACCTCTTTATTCTAAATCAATTATACAATAAAAATAGTAAAATAAAAACAACAATCCAAAAAAAGTAAAAAAATTAACAAAAAGACTTTATTTTTTAAAAATTTGTGGTATACTATCATTGTATTTGGTTAAAAAAGCGCCATAGTATAAGCGCTCATAGCTCAATTGGATAGAGCGTTAGACTACGGATCTAAAGGTTAGGGGTTCGACTCCCTTTGGGCGCACCACCGAGAAGTAGCACAATTTGGTAGTGCACTTGGTTTGGGACCAAGGGGTTGCAGGTTCAAATCCTGTCTTCTCGACCAAATAAACTCTCTGATATCATCGCAAGATGATATTTTTTCTTTATAAAATACCCTATTTATTGAAAAAAATTGCAAAATATTATATTTTTAATTGACTACCAGGTTTTATTTTGATATACTTAGTTTGTTCCAGTTGAGGAAGATGTGGAGAAATACCCAAGTCTGGTTGAAGGGACTGGTCTTGAAAACCAGGAGGTCGGAAACGGCGCAGGGGTTCGAATCCCTTTTTCTCCGCCAATAATATCGCGGGATAGAGCAGCTCGGCAGCTCGCAAGGCTCATAACCTTGAGGTCGTAGGTTCAAATCCTACTCCCGCAACCAATGGTTCGTTAGTCTAGAGGCCTATGACGTCTGCCTGTCACGCAGAAGATCACGGGTTCAAATCCCGTACGAACCGCCATTATGGCTTCATAGCTCAGTCGGTAGAGCAGAGGACTGAAAATCCTTGTGTCGCTGGTTCAATTCCCGCTGAAGCCACCATATTAATAAACAAAAAAACTTAGATTAATTTCTAAGCTTTTTTTATTTTATAATAAAACAGAAATAAGATTTTTAATTTTATACTCAGATATAACAATAGCATATTCATCTTTTAGAATATACTCTGTTTGATAATGATTATGTTCACTAGTTATAAAAGGATTAATATCAGTAGCATTAACAAAATTAATTTCACTATTATTATTAAATACAAGTGTAGTACTTAATATATTATTATCTTTTATTAAATTAAAATTTTCTAAATTAAAATAGTTATTAAATTTAAATAAAACAAAGTTAGCATATAACTTGTTTTTTAATATAGTCTCTTCATAAGGTATCTCATCCCCTACTTTATCTATATTAGAAATATACATTTTAGAAACGTATTTACCTGGTATGTCTAAAATATTGCCGTCTTCAAAGTTAAAAATGATTTTATTTATATCATTTAGCATACCATCACCATTTTAATTTTACTAAATTTTTAATTAAAAATCTACGAATTTCCAATTTTTTTAATAATTCTAATATAGAATATTTGTATTTTTCTAAAAATACAATTGTTTTTAAAAGAAAATATCGTATTTTTTTTAAAATTTTAAAAAAAGTCTTGATAATCTTAAAAAAAGTTGATATACTCAAAGGGTCTTATGAATTAAGACAAACGTGCCCGCCCGAGTGGCGGAATAGGTAGACGCACAGGACTTAAAATCCTGCGAGCATAATAACTCGTGCCGGTTCAAGTCCGGCCTCGGGCACCATTAAAAATTGTCATATGGGCGATTAGCTCAGTTGGTTAGAGCACCTGCCTTACAAGCAGGGGGTCGTAGGTTCGAGTCCTACATCGCCCACCATTTTTTGCCGACATAGCGTAATAGGTAGCGCAACTGACTTGTAATCAGTAGGTTGGGAGTTCGATTCTCTCTGTCGGCACCATATGATGGAAGGATAGCGAAGTGGTCAAACGCGGCAGACTGTAAATCTGTTCCTTCGGGTTCCATAGTTCAAATCTATGTCCTTCCACCATTTTTATTGCCTTGTAGCCAAGTGGTAAGGCATCAGACTTTGACTCTGACATTTCGGCGGTTCGAATCCTCCCAAGGCAGCCAATTTTATATTTTGTCCTGTTAGCTCAGCAGGTAGAGCATTTGACTTTTAATCAAAGGGTCTGGGATTCGAGTTCCCAACAGGACACCATAAAAAAAAACAATTTGTCTAAAGACAAATTTTTTTATTTTAATGACTCATTAGTCCACTCTTCTAATTTTTCATATAAAGGTCTAAATCCTAAAATAGATTCATTAAACTCTTTATTATTATGATAATTCATATTTTTGATACTTAAATTCAAATGCTTTTTTTGTTCATCAACATTTAACACAACTGCATATATTTCTTCTCCAATACTTGCATAATTTTCAATATTTGCAACAAAGCCAGTATCTATCTCTGAAATATGAATTAAGCCGGCATAATCGTCATCTAATTTAACAAAAATTCCATAGTTTTCATAACCACAAACTTGTGCTTTTACTACTTGCCCTACTTTATACATTTTCACTCACCAAAAAAATTATAACATAAAATTCTTAAAAACGACAAATTTATTAATTTGAAAAAAACAAACATTTATGATAAATTATAACTAGAAAGAAAGGAATCAAAATGCAAAACGAAAAAATTAAAAACATAATAGAAAAAATAACTCCATACTTAAATAGTGATGGTGGTAATATTGAATTAGTAAAAATTGAAGATAATGTGGTATACGTAAAATTAACTGGCGCATGTGGATGCTGCCCTCATCGTAACGAAACAATTAAATATGGTATTTTAGAATCAATCCAAGCAGAATGTCCAGAAATAACTGACGTTATCAATGTAGATATTTAAAAAGGCAATTCTACTAATACTGGCATTATATTTTTTAAATTAATTATTAATTCTTTCAAAAAGTTCTCAAACTGTGAACTTTTTTTTATGATATTAAATAAATCAGAGCTAGACTCAAACTCTTTATCATCTACTATATTAAAGAAATAACTAGGATATATTAGTCTAACTAAAAACATATTTAACTCAGCAAGCGTAAAACTATTTTTATTTATAATAGTTATGACATCATCTACTGTAATACTATCATAAAAAAATTTGCTCTTTACATATTCTGCCAAATCTCTAACACAGTAATCTAACAAATAATTTACTGGATTATAAAAACTAAAACTAGTAATTGGAAAACTTATCTTATTATGCTGAAGCATAAATCTAGCCTCTTCTCCACTACCTTTCACATTATTATAATTAACTATTGCTGCTTCCGTTAATCCTAAATAGTAATCTAAAAAATATTTTACATCTTTAGGAATTAACAATTCCTTCTTTTTAGTTTCATAATTAAATATTCGTTCTTCCCAAAGCATCTCCCAGCTATTTTGAGCCATAACTATTACATTCGTATTTTCATAATCTGTAATAATATATTTATCAGTAACACTTTCAAGTACAACTATTTTTTTACCATTAAATTCAGATATATAATTACCATCTTTATTTAAAACTAATAAATGATATTTTACATTTTTAGCAATTAATAAATTAACTAAATTTTTAAATTCTTCTTCATCACGAAATATTTCACAAATCAAATATATTTTATTATTACACTCAAAATAAAAACCATCTTCAAAAATATCAATTTTCTCAAAATCTAAATTATAATTAAATTTAATAAAATCTCTCATACTTTTATATATGAAAAAAAACTAGCATTTATACAAAATGCTAGGAAATTCTTCTTTCAGGTGCTGGGCTATCAAAAATATTAGCGCTTTCATTTGCAAATATATTGTCATTTGAATTTACTTGTGGAGCAGGATTTATGCTATTACTTTGTGCTGTCATTTCATGATTTTTACTACGATATTTATCAAAAACTGACTTTATAGACACTTTTGCAATATCTAAGATCTCTGTAAGACCAGACTCTAATTCTTCTAACTCCGCTTCAGTTAAAGTAATCTCTCCCAAATCATTAAATGATTTAGTAACCGTCTTAGCAATGTCATTAGCAGCACTAACAACTGGGCTTTCTTCTTTTACAGGTTCAGGTGTTGGTGTACTAAAAATATTTTCAGTTACTGGCGCCGGTTGTCCAAAACTTTGCTGTGGTTGTTGAAGCACAACTGATTCTTGCATATTTGGTGAAGAACCAACGCTTGCACTACCAGAACTTAAATTTGGACTAGAAGTATTTAAAACTTCATGCTCTACAGGTGCACTTTTAGTCTCTTTTGGTGCAGATAAATATTTATTTTTCATATCATTAGCTTGATCAAAAGTTACCGCAATTACTTTTGGTGCCATCATAATAAACTTGTTCATTGCTATTCCTCCCAATTTAAATATTTAATTTCTACATTATTACTATTTGTTAAAATAGATTTCATAACTGATTTAATTGTATTCCATTCTTCATCACTAATATTAGATGAAATATTCATATCACTAGAAACCTCAGAAACATACATTTTAACAAGCCCGTTTTCAACGGCTTCATTTAGAGTATAAAAGATATACTTCTTTCCACTTTGAACAATTTCAAAATAACTAATTATTTCAGCTTGAATCTTTTCTCCATTTTGTTTAACTAAGAGTGCAGTGCTATTCATATATCTAACCTCTCATTCTACACATCAAAATATTATCACATTTTCTTATGCATAGCAATATTATTGTTTTTGTAAAATAAAATATTTGCATCCATAAGCACAATTATTTTTTATATATGATTCTACTTTTTCATAATTATTAAAATCTTTAACTTTAGAATTCTTAGAATCATAAAAACCCTTTAAACGAAGCTTACCATAAGCCCAATCACCTACTATATAATCAAAATCATCATAATACTCAGTTAATTTATCTTGGACCTCTCCTGCTTCATACCCATCACGAAAATTTTTTATAAGCCTATATTTTTTATCATTTATAACTATATTTTCCATATTTACCCCCTAGCTATTGTTACAGCTATTAACAAACCAATCATTATTTCAGTTGCTATTACACTAAGTAACACCAACGTATCTACAAATCCATTCCCTGAAGAAATAGCTAATTTTAAAGGAATATTAAACCCTATCTTTTTCTTGCTAATTAACTTATCCTCAGTCGCTATTTTTTCATTAATTCTTTCTATTGCTTGATTAGATAGTTTAGTCACATCATTTAGTTCTATCCCAAATTCCTTATATTTATCTTCAGTTAACAACATTGGTGCAATTCGTTCAAATGTTATTTTATCATGACCTACTATATAAATTTTCTTTAAATCCCAAACGCGATCAAACGACACACTATCATTTTTAGTAAGCATTTCTACTTCTTGCATCCCAAATAGTTCATTACTAAAAAATTTCTTATAATACTTAATTTCTTGTTCACTTAATCCTTTATCTCCAGCTTTTAAAAGTACCATCTCTAACAAAATCATCTTAATTTGACCTACTGAATTACATGAATTCTTATTTTTACTAGTTAACCAATAATAATAATCTTGCATACTTTTAAATAAAGCCATTACCTTTTTTTGAGATAAACCAAATATTCTTAAATTATTAATAAAACTTTTTTCACTCTGAAGTTTGTATGGATTTATTACATTTATTTCACTATAAATATGACTAAGCATATCTATAACATGCACCTCAAAAATATGAGCTTTACTATATTGCTCATGACGAGTCATTAAAACATAATTTTTAATACCAGTTGTTACTGCTGCATTGATAAATGTTTCCATAATCCCTCACTATTATTAATATAACATAATTTTTATTTTTATACAATTTAAATATTTTCCTTTTCACTCTGCTTTTCAAAAGTATTACCATATATTGAAGGAACTTGCCCAGAAACAACTTTAGACGATAATAAAATACTATAATTAGTTTCAAACTCATCTTCTTTAAAGAAAAAAACACTACTTTTAATATTAAAATCTAGATAAAGTTCAACAAGCATTGAATTTATTCCATAATTACTAACTTTTGTTCTTAATTCATAAAGTATATCACGAACATATTGTAATTTTACAAATATTTTAGGTCCTATATTAGAAATTAAAATATTATTAGAGTAATAAAAAACTGGTAACTTCATGATGATTTCTTTTTTATTTACTTCCTCATAATTAACAAAATTCCCGTTAAAAGAAAAATCATTAATCACAAAACCATTAGATATCTCTGATGCTAACTCGTATGCTTTTTCTAAATCAAAGTTAATATCACTTATTTCATTTTTAGAGTTGAATTTTAATTCAATCAAATTATTAGTATTATACTTTTTTAATAATGCATGACTAAATTTATTAGATAGTGAATCAGTCAGATTTTTTTCAACAATAGCTTTCATATTATATGTCAGATTACTAGAAAACTTCCTACTAATTATAAAAGAAAATAAAAAAGTCAAAATTATTAAAACTAAAATTAACAAATTTCTAATACTTGTAAAATAATTTTTCTTAAATTTACAATATCTTAGCATATTATAATATATGAAAAAAGGGTTAAAATAACCCTAAATCAAAGTATTTATTTATCACATACACACCAACTGCAAGTAACGATAATATAAATATAAAAATCAAAATTTTAATAAGTACAGAATTTGACTTAATATCATCACTTATATCTTTAAAATCATCAAAATCTTTATCATTTATAGCAAGCTTACCAGTATAAAAACTCTCTTCATTATCCTCTTCATCTTTATCATTAGTATTTAACATCTCTGCTTGTTTAATATTTTCATCATCAGCATTATCATCTAGTCCCAATAATTCAGCATTCTTTTTTTGATTTTTCATTTCTAACTCAGTAATCGTATTTATCAAATTTAATAATTCAGCCTCTTCTTGAGCATCTGGCGCTTTTGGTCTATATTTCCTATTTATTTCTTCAATTAGTTCTTCACTAGCCATCGGTTTTTTAGATAATCTTTCTTCTTCATAAGTTATAGTTTTTTCTTGTTTAGCTTTATCTAAAATAGCATTTAAATCATACTCTTTAGTATCTTCCTTAACTCTATCTAAAACCTCTTCTTCTGTTTCTAAGGCAATAGACTTTCTTTTAGGAATATTATCTCTATATTTCTTATCAAGCATATCTCGAATCTGATTAACATCTATACTTCTAGCGTGAGTTTTTAAAACTGACACATTAGAATTTACATCAAATTCAGAGTAATTTTGACTATCATCTTTTTCATAAAGAGTAGCAAACTTATCTGTTCTCTTTTTTAACTCAGGAGTATCATTTTCATATTTATCCATTCTCACTGCCATTAGTATCACCTACTAATAATATGATAGCATATTTTATTTTTTTTTAATAGTTTTTCTTGAAATTTTAAAATCACATTGTATAATGAAAATGGAGGTAATATGGAAAAAGTATTTGTTAACAAAGAATTATGTATTAAATGTGGTATGTGTGTAAGTATGTGTCCTGAAAATTTTGAATTTGATGCTGATGGCAAAAGCCATGTAAAAAATGATGAGGTAACTGAAAACACCAAAAGCACTGCAAACTGCTGCCCAACTGGAGCAATCACAGTTAAAGAAAACTAAAAAGAATGCACAAAACATTCTTTTTAATTTTCCTCTATAAAATGAGCTGATTTATGAGGTTCATCAAACAATAAATTTTCATAATTATTTTGTCTTAAAGCCTCATATACGGCAACAGCAACAGAGTTTGAAACATTTAAAGCTCGCACATTTTCACTCATCGGTATTCTATAACAATTATCAATATTTTCTTTTAATAAGGAAAGTGGCAGCCCTGTACTTTCTTTTCCAAAAATCAAATATACAGGTTTATCAATTTTATAATTACCATCTGAATGAGGCTTATGTCCATATCTAGTAAAATAAAAATACTCACCCTTATTTTTACTAAAAAAATCATCTAAATCCTCATACAAAGTATAGACACAACTATCCAAATAATTGACACCACTTCTTTTCAAATACTTCTCACTCAAACTAAAGCCAAGTGGTTTAATCAAATGTAAATGAACATCCGTAGCAGCACAAGTTCTCATAATATTCCCTGTATTACCTGGTATCTCCGGTTCAAACAAAACCACATTAATTTTACTCATTTTCTTTAACCTCATATATATCTAACAAATTATTAAAATCACTAACATTCAAAAAATGATTAGAACTATCAATAACACTAACTACCTCATTCTTATTTAAATAAACAATAGCAGGTAGTTTTTTTATCATATTTATCTTTAACATCTCATTTACATTTAAAATCTTATTGTTGACATCTTGATCGTTATCAACATTTACATACAAAAAATTATCTTCTAAATGATTATTAAAAACTACTCTTTTTATATCCTTCTCAAGTTTATAAACATCCTCATCCCCAGTATAACCAAAATAGATATAATATTTATCACCTAACTCAGCAAGTGAACTATCCAATTCTTCATACTTTATAGTAGAAACATATTTAGAAATATATCCCTTATTAAGCTTATTATTTTGATAACTCTTATATAAATTACAAAGTAGCACTGTAAGTAGCACTGTTACTGCAATTATGATAAACAATCTTAAATATCTATTCTTTTTCATTCTCCACCTCACACTAATTTTACCATAAAAGCAAACAAAAAAGAAGAAAAAAACATCAGGTTAATTACCTAAATGTTTCATAGTTTCTTTCTTTTTATACTTTTCATACAATTTCTTAAACATATTATAATGTACTATTTCTCTTTGTCTTAAATAAAGTAAAACATCTATAACATCATCATCATTAGAAATGTCAATTAAATGTTCATAAACTATTCTTGCTTTCTCTTCTGCTGCCATATCTTCTGCTAAATCTACAACCGCATCTCCCGTTGAAGCAAAGGTTTTAGCATCAAAAGGTATCCCATTTACATCTACTGGATAAATTCCTAAGCCATGCTCCACATACTGACCAGTTAATCCAGCCTTTTCTAGTTCCTCTTTACTAGCTCCCGCAAGAAGTTGATGAACCATCACACAAATCATTTCTGCATGACCAATTTCTTCAGTAGCAATATCATTTAATAAAGCTCTACCCTCATCAGTAGGCATCGTAAATTTTTGACTAAAATATCTTAAAGCAGCTCCTAACTCACCAGCATAACCACCATACTGAGTTATAATATACTTTGCTAACTTTATATCTTTTCTTTTAATATTAATTGGATAAGGTAATTTTTTATCATACTTAAACATAATTACTGCTCCTCCCAAGGCCAAGTGCCACTAACCCATGAATACTTATCACCAGTATCCTTACAAAGTTCAAGCGGTTCATATTTTGCTGAATATGCACTAACACATTCATTTAATTCTTTAACATACTTCTTAAACAAAGCATAAACCTCTTTATCATCAGGATTTAAATCTAAATATAAATTTAAATCATTAACAGCCTGTGAAAGTTCCCTAATTCTAAGCATCATCTTATCTTTTTCATTCTTAGCAACTAACTCTCTAGGCTTATAATTCTTATATGGAATATACATATCAAAAAACATATTTCCTAAAATTAATCCTTCTTTAGGATTTAAAATATTATTACGATTTTCATTTAAATTAAAATAATTTTTAAATAAATCTTCTGTACCCAAATTATATAACATCTTTCTATCTCCTCCAGTGTATAATATGCCTAAACCAAAAAAAGAACTAGGCAAATATCATTCCTAGGCTAAAATTTAAGAGAAGAACCATACTAATACTGAGGTTATAAATATGAAATTATTTTTATTATGTCTAAAAATTTTTAGTGCTAGAATTATTGACGTCTCCATGAATACCATAAGGACCGTCTATATTGTTAAAGAAAAAAGGTTCATCGCCACCATCATCGCTTTTTTTGAAGTATTAATCTGGTTTGAAGTTGCAAGAACTGCTCTTAACACTAAAATAACATCATTTCTCATTCCAATTTCCTATGCAGCCGGTTACGCTACTGGCACTTATATTGGTACACTAATAAGCTCTAAATTTATTAAAGGACACTACACCATTAACATCATATCTAATAAAATAAATGCTAAAGAAATTTTAATACTAAAACAAGAAGGCTTTGGTCTAACATCAATCAAAACCGAAAATAAAAGTAGACTCATCATCGCTGAAATAAATAAGAAAGATCTAGCTAAACTAAAAGCCTTAATAACAACATTTGACGCCAAAGCATTCATTTACGTAAACGACACCAAAACTATCATCAACGGCTACATAAACTAACTATAAACAGTTCCCAGTTCTATAATGCTTAAAAATATACTTTCTAAATAAATCAACTGGAATTACACTAAAACTAATTAATAATACCTTAACTAACTCCATAGTAGTTAGCCCATAAGTCCTAAATAAAACACCACCATAATAAATGAAAATAATCTGCATAACTAAAACCATCAAAAATATTACTATAAACATCTTATTATGCGTAATTCTATCAAGTAAATTATACTTATCTGTCCTAGCATTAAAAGCATTAAATATCCCAATAAAAACAAATAAAGCAAAAAACGCAGTCATCAAATATCTATTATCTACATCAAAACGAATTAAATCTTTAAAAAATGTAATCTTCAAAAAAAGCAAACACAAAATAGAAGAATAAACTCCCGTAAAACATATCTCATTATACATATACTTATTAATTATTGGTTCATTCTTCCCTTTTGGTCTTTCATCCATGTACTTATAACTTGGTTCTTCATAAGCAAAAGCAAGCCCCGCAAGTGTATCCATTATCATATTTATCCATAGCATCTGCATCGATGTTACAGGTGTATCTATTCCAATAAAAGGTCCAATTATTGATAAACTCATTGCTCCTATATTCATTGTAAGCTGAAATATAATAAACTTTCTAATATTCTTAAAAATTGTTCTACCATAAAGTACAGCTAAACTAATAGATTTAATATTATCATCTAAAATAATAATATCTGCTGCTTCCTTAGCAACCTCGGTTCCACTTCCCATTGCAAAGCCAACACTGGCTTTTTTTAATGCAGGAGCATCATTTATTCCATCACCAGTCATTCCAACAACATAATTCATCTGTGAAATAATTTTTACAAGCCTACTTTTATCATTTGGCTTAGCCCTAGCTACGATCTTAATCTTATCAATTACACTAGCAATTTCTTCATCACTCATTAACTCTAGTTCTTTGCTAGTAAGACAAATACTATCTTTATTAATTAAATCAAGTTCACTAGCAACATACAAAGTTGTATCTAATGCATCCCCCGTAACAATAATCATCTTAATGCCAGCTCTTCTAATTAAATCAACGCCTTCTTTAGCTTCTTTTCTAATCGCATCCTTAAGAATAACAAAACCAGCATAAACAAAACTATCATTTTCCTTATACGCAAGAGCAAGAATCCTAAAACCTTTTTTCATATAATGAGAAATATTACTCCAAATTAAATCTTTATTTAATAATTTTTCTTTCTTTCCTTCTTCATTAACATAATAATCACACCAAGGCACAATTACCTCAGCAGCTCCTTTATAATATGTTTTATCACTAGTTTTAACACTAGAATACTTTTTATCACTATCAAATAATTCCTTATCTAATATTTTAGCAGTAGACTCATAATTCATAAAATTATATAATGCTTTATCCGTAGAATTACCAGTAACCATACCATTCTCAGTTTTAATCGCATTATTATTTAATATTATCAAATTCCCAACCAAGTTATAATAAAACTGCTTTTTTAAAAGTTCCACCTCATTAGCATACATCTTTCCATAATACGAAACTACCCCCATAACTGACATTTTACCGTTAGTAATCGTTCCCGTTTTATCAGAAAGTAAAAAATCTAAATTACCAGCAGTTTCAATACCTACCATTTTTCTAACCAAAACATTTTGTTTTATCATCTTTTTCATATTAGTAGATAATACTAAAGCCACCATCATTGGTAATCCTTCCGGCACACTTACAATAATAATAGTCACTGCCAATGTAAGTGCAACTATAAAGCTATCTATCATTAAAGGATAATTAGTTATTGTTTCTCTAACAAGAGTCATATTAAATCCATTTTTTATAAATACGATTGAAAACAAATAAGAAAAGAACACCAAAAAAGCCCCAACATACCCTATTCTACTAATAATTTTAGCTAAATGTCTTAATCTAGATTTTAATGGACTTTCGCCAGATTCTTCAAAAAGTTCTTTTGCAATCATACCATATAAGGTCTTTTCACCAACGGCATTAACTTTCATAACTCCTTCAAACTCAGTAACTACTGTTCCCTTATAAAGCATATTTTTATCACTTACACTAATCGTTGAGGCAATTTTTTCACTCTCTTTAGATTCGCCATTTATACAAGACTCATCAACCATTACTTTACCACTAATTAGATATCCATCAGCCGGTATTATATCTCCATTACCTACATAAACCATATCATTTACCACAATATCTTTTACATCTACTAATTTGTAACTTCCACTACGCTTAACCTTTACCTCTTTTTTATTATTCTTATCAATAAGTTCTTCAAAAGCCTTATTACTACCATACTCACTAATACTAGAAATAAAAGAAGCTAAAAATATTGCTATCAATATTCCTAAAGTTTCAAACCATTCGTTTTCAGCAAATAAAAAAACAAACTTAAGAGCCAAAACAATCAGTAAAATCTTAATCATCGGGTCTCCAAGCGACATTAACAGTAGCTTTAAAAACGAATTACTTTTTGTTTTAACAATTTCATTTGTTCCATATAAATTACGATATTTTTTTACTTCTTCTTCACTTAGACCATTATTATTCATAGACCCTCCTCTAAAATATATGGCCTAAGAAAGAAAATTATAATTAAGTTAACTATTTTTTCTCAAGAATATCCAATACGTTAGGTACAATTTGTTTCTTTCTTGAAACAAATCCTTTAAGAAGTTCACCTTCCTTAATATTATCTATATTGTAAGCTTCGCTAAGTATACTAGCAGCTTCACTATTAAATAAAGCATAAGAATTATTATTAATAAAATCTGTTACAAATAAACATACTACTTTATAGTTATTATTATCAGCTATCTCATTTAATCTCTTTACATACTTATCTATATCATTTACATAATCATTAAAAGTAGTTGTAAATACTTGCCCAATACCGGCTTTATATTCTCCAGCAGTATAATTCTTAAAGTCCTTATAAATAACCTCATCAATTGTTAGTCCCTTAATACTTACTCCACTAGCTAGTAATTCCATACCATATTCATCCATATTTACTCCGGCTATTTTAGCAAGCACAGCTGCTGCTTTTTTATCTAAATCAGTAGTAGTTGGACTAGCAAACAACAAAGTATCTGATATTATTCCACTAAGCATAATACCTGCTATATCTTTTGGTATCTTAACTCCATACTCCATATATAATGTATAAATAATTGTATTAACTGAACCAACACTCATATTTCTAAAATTAATTGGATTATGAGTACTAATACTACCAATATTATGATGATCTACTATCTCTAATATCTCGGCTTCCTCTAAACCTTCAACACTTTGCCCTGGGTCATTATGATCTACTAAAATAACTTTCTTCCTACTTATCTCATTAGTATCTATAACTCTAAGCATTCCATCACAAGTACCATTACTATTTAATATTGGATAATTAGTATGTTTAACTTTACTACTAACATCTAAAAAGTCTGATAAGTAATCTTGTGTATTAAAACAAACCGTACTACTAGATCTCTTAATACTCTTAATTGGATTTGCAAGTGTAATCATTCTAGCAGTCTTAAATGTATCATAAGGTGTAATAATAATATTTACTTTATTTTCCTGAGCTAATTTAAACTCTGCATCAGTAAGTTCTCTATTATTAATAATTATTAAAAGTTTAATCTTATTCTTAAGAGCATGATCAATAATATGTTCTCTATTACCAACTATAACTATTGAGTTTTCATCAAGTGGAATATTACTTATAAACATACGATATGGTAACGCTACTGCTAAAGTATTACCTTTAATATCATCATCAAACTTTAATACTGAACTAGCATTTAAAGTATTTGCTATATTATCAAAAGTAGTATCCAAACTATTTGAATCACTAATAATTAACTCATTAGCTATTTCCTTTAAAGAAACATAACCAATAAACTTTTTATTATTATTAATTAAAGGAATTCCAGTAATCTTCTTATCATATATAAACTTATAAGTATCATATATAGAAGTATTTTCTTCCACATAATACTTTTTCTTATATTTAATATCTTTAATTTGTAATTTTACATCATTAAGATACTTTGGCACAGAAATACCAAATTTCTTTAAAGCAAAAGCAGTTTCTAAATTAATCTCACTAAGAATTCTAGGCTCAGAAGCTACCCCAACTTGATTCTTTAAATAACTTAAACTAATCGCTCCACAAACGCTATCAGTATCTGGTTTACGATGTCCAAATATAAGTACTTTATTCATAAATTATCACTTGCTTTCTATTTAAATCATTATACACAAAAAAAGTAAAAAAGAAAATACCAAAATATTGGAAATTTACAAGGCTTATTAAACATGTTATAATCATAAAAGAGGATAGAATTATGGTAAAAAGAAAATTAAAGAAAAAAGTAAAAAGAAAACTTATATTATTGATTATTTTAATCATTGGTATTTTCGTTGGTATTAAAAGCTATAAAACATATAAATACCACCAAACTTATGAATACAAACTATTACAAATTAACTATACAAAAGAAGAAGCAAAACTATTAACTGATAATTTAAATGGTTCTCAAATCGATAACTTACTAAACGAAAAGAAAAACACTACGCTACTAAATATCTTACAAGAAAAATATTATTTAAAAAAGAATTTAGAAAGATATTTAGATTACTATAATAAAAACACTAATAAAAGTACTTCAGAAATAGTATCTCTAGTAAATGTTAATAGAGATAGAGATTATTACGAAAACATGGAAGAAACAGACACATCAATAGGTTTTGGCTTTCTCGTAAATAAATACCATGCCTTAAATGAAAGTTATGAAGTAAGTGACTTAACAACGATCAGTAAAACATATAGTTATGGAGATAATCAAAAATTAAATAGAGAAGCTTATGAAGCCTTTAAAAACCTAGCTGATGCTGCAAAAGAAGAAGGACATACCATCTTAATAGTATCATCATATCGCTCACATCAAAGACAAGATGAAGTTTGGAAAGATTATAAAGCCTCTTTTGGTATCAAAAAAGCCGATAATTATGCAGCAAGAGCTGGCTCAAGTGAACATGAAACTGGCATTGCGATTGATGTCGCTGACTATAACGATAAAAATGACAAATTCGATGAAACCGAAAGTTATAAATGGATGTTAGAAAACTCTTATAAGTACGGATATATTCTAAGATATCCTAAAAACAAAGAAAACATCACTGGCTATGCTTATGAAGCCTGGCATTATAGATACTTAGGAGTAGACCTAGCAACTAAAGTCCATAATGAAGGTATCACTTTTGATGAATATTACGAATACTATTTAAACAAATAGAAAATGCCAAACGCATTTTCTATTTTTCATTTGCTTTCATTTCAAATAAAACATCTCTAAGTTGCATAGCTCTTTCAAAATCTAACTCTTTAGCAGCTTTTCTCATCTCATTTTCTATCTTTAACATCATTTCACGGCTTTCCTTCTTACTTAACTTCTCAGTAGCCTTATCACTTACCTCATTAGAAATAAGATCTCTTACCTCTTTAAATACCGTTTTAGGAACTATTCCATGAGCCTTATTATAATCCTCTTGAATTTTTCTACGTCTCTCTGTCTCTTTAATAGCTTTTTCCATTGCATCACTAATACTATCAGCATACATAATAACATGTCCGTTTTCATTTCTTGCCGCTCTACCAATTGTTTGAATTAAACTTCTTTCACTACGTAAAAATCCTTGTTTATCCGCATCCATGATAGCTATCAAACTAACCTCAGGAATATCTATTCCCTCTCTTAAAAGATTAATACCAACTATAACATCATACTTCCCTAATCTTAAATCTCTTATAATTCTAAGCCTTTCAAAGGTCTTAACCTCGTTATGCAAATAAGCAACCTTAATATTAACACTCTTTAAATAATTAGTAAGCTCCTCTGCCATTCTAATTGTAAGAGTCGTAACTAAAACTCTTTCATTTTTTTCTACTCTAATATTTATTTGCTCAATTAAATCATCTATCTGCCCTTCAGTCTTTTTAACTTCAATAGAAGGATCTAAAAGTCCTGTAGGTCTAATTATTGCTTCAGTAACTTTATGATTACATAAATCCAATTCATAATCGCCTGGAGTAGCAGAAATATATATAGCTTCTTTTATCTTTTTGTTAAATTCTTCCCACTTTAAAGGTCTATTATCAAGAGCACTAGGAAGTCTAAAGCCATAATCAACAAGAGTCTGCTTTCTCATTCTATCACCATTGTACATTGCTTTTACTTGTGGCAAAGTAACATGAGACTCATCTACAACCAATAAATAATCATCACCAAAAA
>URUT01000019.1 GCA_900551105.1 uncultured Mycoplasmatota bacterium | reverse complement strand
TCGAACCTACGACCGCCCGGTTATGAGCCGGATGCTCTAACCAACTGAGCTAAAGATCCATGACAATTAATAATATACCATATCATATATATTTGTGCAAGAAAATTTTAAATAAAATTAAAAAAAATAGTAATTTTAATGAAATTAAATCTAATATAGTTTATAATATAAAGTATAAGAAAAAGTAAAGTAAGTGATTGTATGAAAAAAAGCAAAATCTTTAGTTATATTTTTATATCATTAGTTATCTTCTTTTTAGGTTTATTTTACTTTTTAAATAAAATAGTTAGTAATCACTCGCAATTAGTAATAACTACTTTTGAAAATTATAAAGAACAGTAAATTAGCACTAAATTTTGTCAAAGTGCTATTATTTTTTTTTAAAAGAGGTATAATAAATATGAAGTATGGAGTAGTAGCATGAAAAATAAAAAAGATATAATCATATATGGAACTTTCTTAATAGTATTAGTTTTACTTAATTTAATAGTTTTAAGACTTGATAATTCAAGTTATTCTTTTAGTGAAAAGAAATTAGGAAAAAATATTGTTTATCCACACTTTAAAGATAAGAAAGATGAAATAATTCAAAATTATATTTCTGATTATCAAAATGAAAACTATAAAATAAATTATTCACTAGGAAAAGCCGACAACTACACATCAGTTTTGTTTAAATTCTTTAATAGTGAAGATAAAATAGTCAAGGTTCATACACTTTTGCTTGATAAAGAAGGCTCTTTAGTTAATCTAAATGATCTTATTAAAGAAGAAGATTTAAGAAATAAAATTATAATTGCCAAAGAAAATCTTAATTTAAATATTACTAATGAGCAAATTAGTAAAGCCGAAATAGATTGTTTATTTAATGAAAAAGATATGAGCATTTACTTAAGCGAATACAATGACCAAAGAGAAATTACTTTTTTAAAGTTAGATTACAATGAAGTAAAGGACTACTCTAATTTAAAGTTTAATCTAAATAAAGACTATACTCCTTATACAACTACTAAAGCAGTTAGAAATTTTGAAAATAAAAAGTTAGTTGCGTTTACTTTTGATGATGGGCCAAGCAAATATACGTTAGACATTATTAGTACGTTAGAAAAATATGATGCTAAAGCCACATTTTTTGAAGTAGGATACAATATTAAAAGTCATAAAGATATTGTTAAAGAAGTCTATAATAGAGGCTTTGAAATAGCTAATCATACTATAGACCACTCAAAACTAACTAAATTAACTATTGATAAAATGCTAGGAAAAGTAAATGATAATAATGAATTATATAAAGGAATAACTGATGCAGATATGCCATATTTAAGACCTCCATATGGTTCATATAATGCTGATATTAAAGCAGCCGTAAACGTGCCACTTATTCTTTGGAGTTTAGATACTAGAGACTGGGAAAGTAGAAACACTGAAAAAATTAAAAATATGGTCTTAGAAAATATTCAAGATGGTGACATCATTCTATTTCATGATTTATACGAAACTACCAAAAATGCCGTAGAAGAATTAATGCCAATATTAACTGAGCAAGGCTATGCTGTAGTCTCTGTATCAGAGCTATTTACCTTAAAAAATAAAACGTTAGTAGCAGGTGAATCTTACCGTAGTGCAAGATAACTTGCTTTTTTTTTTATTTTATAGTATGATAATCCACATAAAAAAGGGGGTTTTTGTATGGAAGAAGAATTATTATCCTTAATATTTGATTATTCTATTAATCGCAAAATTGCGGATAATGCCTTTTGTGATAAATTATTAGAAATCGTTTTAAATCATCGCGGCTTACATGATTTTGTTAAAGACGCATATTATATTCGGGGTGAGGAAAGAACTAAAACTGATAAAACAGCAGCTTATTACATGAGTGTCGATAGAAAGATAGTAGTAGATTTTGACAATATAGAAAGCAGGCTAAATTATTTAAAACTTGTTGATCCTAAATTTAATGAATTAGAAGTATATTTAATAAGAAACATTATAATTACTAGAACGCTACTTCATGAATTAGAGCGTGCTAATCAAATTAAGAAAGTTGCAACAGGTCAAAACGGATTAGATGCACGTATTTTAGAATTAAGTCCAATTTATATAAATTTAAAAAGTATTTTAGATTTATTAAGTAGAGGATTAAGTAGAGAAGAAGCCGAAAGCATAATAGATCCACTTAAAGAACAATATTTACAGTTTTACAAAAGTGATCCATCTGAAAGAATGGCAGAAATTGACTCTTATAAAACTACAAATAGCATTCTTAATATGATAAATAAACCTATACCATTAGTAAGAAGACATCAAAATAGTGAACTTGCATATACATTATTAGATGGATATAAGGAAAGAAATGATGTTTTTCCAAATGCACCAACTTTAAATAATCTTTATCATATAGGTAGTCTAAATAGACTTAGTATTGCTGGATACACTATCAAAGATTTTAGAGAATTTTTTACAGCTATATCATCAATGTCTCTTGATAAAAGACTTTATTATGGTCTTACAATTTCCAATGATGAATATAAAGCTGTTATGGAAAGTGCTAAAAGAAGTAATATTTTTAGATAAACTTTTATATAAGCGCCGAAGTGTCGTTAAAACTTGATTTTTTTAGAGTTTTGTGGTAGTATATATGGCGCAAAAAGAAAAAGGAGTTAGGAAGAGGGTAAATTGGTATGAAAAAGAAATTTTTATCTATTTTAATTTTTGTATTAGGTATGTTTGGCTTAGTCCAAAATGTTACCGCAGCAAGTGCTCCAAGCACTATTAAAACTACAGGAATTACACAAGTAAAATCATATGTAAGCGGTGTTCCAACTGTATATGTTAAGAATACTGCTGATGGAATTTCTATATATTGTGAAGAATCAAATAAGAAATTTCCAAGAAATTCAACTATGACATTAAGTCGTGAAGCACACCAAGGATTTGTTTATATTATTGATAATGAACCAAATACAGGTAACAGCACAGTAGACTATTATATTATGCAAACTGCAGTTTGGTGGTTTAAAGATTTAGTAGGTGGAACAAGCAACTTAAGTTCATCTGCTAAAAACAATATTATCAATTCTTATAATAGCAACAGTGTTTCAAGAGCAATCTATGACTTAGTAAGTGGTGCAAAAGCATATTCTCAAACAAGTGGAAGCATAAGTTTAAGTGGCAACACTAAATTTACAATTTCCAATGGAAATTATGTTTCAGGAAAAATAACAATTTCTAAAAGAAATGTAAGATCAGTTAACTTAAAATTAGTAGGTGCCCCTAGTGGTGCTCAAATTATTAATAAAACTAGTAATTCATTCCAAGTTTCTGTTCCAGTTAGCTCAGTAGCAGCTGGTTCAACAGTAAACTTCAAAGTTGAAGCAAGTGGAGTATATTATACTTACCATGCTTATGAGTACTTTTATGATTCATCACATCAATATGTATTATTAGGGGAATTATATAGTGAGTCTCATTCAGTAGACGATGATATTTCATTTAGTATTACTAAAGAAGAAAAACATAATAAGTTAACAATTTACAAAGTTGACGAAAGTGGCAACTACGTAAAAAATGCTAAACTAGCTTTATATAAAGGCGATTGTACAAATACAACTTGTGCATCAACTAATCTATATAAAAGCTGGACAACTGATGCAAATTATAAATATTTTGATGATGTTCCAGTAGGTACTTATACTTTAGTAGAAGAAAGTGCTCCAGAAGGATATTTAATTGCTAATAAGCAAAAAGTAAATATTACATCACAAGATGGAACTTATAAAGTAACTATGGTAGATAAGAAAATCGCTAAAGTAAGAATTAGTAAAACTGATATTACTGGTACAAATGAAATTGCTGGTGCAACATTAGTATTAAAAGATTCTACTGGTAAAGAAATTGATAAATGGGTTTCTACTACAACAGCTCATTATGTAGAATTAAAACCAGGAGAATATACTTTAACTGAAACAATGGCACCAAAAGGTTATAAATTAAGTGAAACAGTTATAACATTCAAAGTTGATGAAAACAACAACGTTTACGAAAAAGTAAATGGAACATTCAACAAAGTTGATTACATTAAAATGGTTAATGAATTAAAAGATAAAAAGTCTATTAAAATTAATAAATTAGATAGTGAAACTAAAGAATATGTTAGTGGCGCAATCTTAATGATTAAGAATAGCAAAGGGGAAACAGTAGCTACAATTACTACAACTAATTCAGCTAGTTATATTGTATTAGAAGAAGGAGAATATGTTTTATCAGAAGAGGCTGCTCCAAGTGGTTATGAATTAACAACTGAAAAAATTTACTTTAGTGTAGATGATGAAGGCAATATTAAAATTAAAAATAATGGCGAGTATGTTGATGCAGTAAGCTTAACTGTATATAACAAAAAGGAAGAACCTGAAATTATCATAGTTCCTAAAACAGGATTAACTAGTACATTAACATATATAGCTGGTGGAATAATACTTGCTGGTGGTGCTGCTGTATTAATTAAAAATGGCAAAGAAAACTAAAATAAAAATTATATTTGGAGTATTAATATCATTTGTTGGTATTTGCTTACTTTTAAGTACTTACTATAATAGTCAAAAATATGAAGTCTTTAATGAGATGAATGAAAAGTATTTAGAAGAAATTATGGCAAGTATTGAAGAAAGCGATAGTGAAGAAGCCGAGATAAATTCAGAAGAGGATACTACTCCTTCTGAAACACCAAACGAAAATGAACCTGAAAAAGAGACTGTGCCTACAACAACTAAAAAGGCACCAGTTATTAAAACTATTGATTATTCAAAATACTATATTGGTGATATTTCTATTCCTAAAATAAATTTAAAAAGAGGCTTTGTTAGTAAAGACTCAAAATATAATAACGTAAATCGTAACATCTATATTGTTCCATCATCTAATTATCCAGATGTTGAAAATGGGAACTTTATATTAGCTGCTCATTCAGGAACAAGTTCAATTTCATTCTTTAAAAATTTGTATAAATTAGAAAATGGGGATTTGGTCGATATTACCTATAATAACAAGGAATATCACTATAAAATAAGTAATATTTATACAGATATTAAAGATGGCGATGTTGCTATTAAAAGAAATAAAAATAAAAATACACTAACATTAATAACATGTACAAAAGGAGATAAAGAAACACAAACAATTTATATTTGTGAATTAATTTAAGAATAAAAAGGGGAAGAGGTGATAAAATGGTAGAGTTTACTTTACTAGAAAAAGTTAAAACTATTTTTAGTTTGATTTTTTCATCACCTCTTTTTTTAGTACTATTATTTGGTTTAATACTAATCATCATAGATATTAAGTTTATATCTAAAAAAGATAAAACTACTAAATGGTTATATACATTTATCAGTATAATAATTATTGGAATACTAATATACATGTACTATGACTCAATTTTAGAAATATTTAATACAATATCAAAAAATATTGTTACGATGATTTATTTTCCTTCAGTACTAAATTATATAATAATGCTTGTAATTAGTTTAGGTATTCTAATTTATAATCTAGCAAATAAAAAAATTAAAAGTAATATAAGAGTTTATAATTCTATTGTTTTTATAGCTAATATGTATCTATTTTTCTTAATATTAGATGAAATTGATAATAATGAAGTTGATTTAGCAAGTAAAATAAGTATTTATTCAAATGATCATTTAATGATTTTATTTGAAGTAAGTGTTAGTATCTTTGCTCTATGGATTATATCACTAATATTAATTAAAATAATTAATTACTTCTTAAATAAAAATGACAAAATAAAAGTTAAAGAAGTAGTAGAAGAGATAGAAATGCCTAAAAAAATAGTAATACCTAAAGAAGAAGCAATTGAAATGCCAATTATTAAAGAAGAACCAAAACCAGAACCAAAAATAGAATACGTTGTGGTTGAAAAGAAAAATGATAATGATATGTTTACTTTAGATGAGTATCGTCAAATGCGAGCAATCTTGGAAGTAATCAAAGAAAATCAAAAAGGAGCTTAGTGCTCCTTTATTCTTGGATTAATTTAGCATGAACTACTAATCTATTATCATGACCATTAGCACACGTTGATAAAGTTAAAATTTTATCATTAGTCGTAACAGTTTGCTGAAAGTCATAAATACTTCTTGCAGTAATCATATCAATAAAATTTTGATATTGTTCTGTGGTAGCAAAAGTAACATCTAAATAATCATTTGTTACTGGTATTGTATATACTGAAAAAATCTGCCATTTCATATTACTTTTTAATGTATTAAATGTAATAACTTGATTTTTACTTTTTGTATACCAACCTTGATTTAAAGCATATCTTAAAGTTCCAAACATTGTCTGATTTGCTAGATTATGTCCGTAAATAATTGTGTTTTCATCAAGTTCATCAATATTATTACGATAATCCATAAAAATCCATCCATGTCTATTTTTAACACCATTATAATCTCTCTTTAAATAATAATCGTTATCTTTAGCTTGAACAACTGGATAATCAATTTTTGTATTATTTACTGTAATCCAGCCAGTTGTATCTTTATTTATCTCAAGTAAAGAAGAAAATACTTTCTCATACTGAATATCATACACCGTTGTTGTCTTACTAGTAGTAGTTGTATCATTTTCATCAGGCTCAATAATATCAATATCTGGAATCTCTTCTTTTTCTGCTTGATTATTCTTAATTATCTCCTTTAAATTATTTTCAATGCCTAGATAATTTTGTTCATCCACATAATTTTTATAGTAATTAATGCCAATCATTATTAATAAAACAATAATGACTCCACCTAGAGAAATTTTTAAAAAATTAAGATTCAACTGCTTTAAGAAATTGTTCTTTTTATATTCATCACTGTAATTAATTTTAAAGTTTATATTATTTTCAATAAGTTTCTTTTCATTTTCTTTTTTAAATTTAGATACATTATTAATTACCTCATTTAAATTATTAAAATCATGAAGTATAACTTTAATATTCTTTTTACTATTTAAAAGTAAAATATTCATTATATTAAAAAATGCATCTTGATCAAAATCTTTAAAATCAATCTCCTTTAAATGATTATTAATCTTGATAAAAGTTATATAATCATCTAGATCTTCCTTTTTAAATGGGTTAGTTATAACAATACTTTTCTTATAGTAAATATCGGAGTAGGTATTTAAATTATTTATTTTCATAAAATTACTAACAAAAAGAATTTCCGTTCTTGTTTTTATTTCAATATTTTTATTAACATCTAATCTATCTAAAAGTATCTTTGGAAAATCATAACAATCTATTTTTTCTAAATAATTATTTTCTAATAGTTTTAAAAAAGTATCATAATTAATTAAAACGTCCGGAACTACTGAAAGCTCTTTAATATTTGGAATACTTTTGATAATATCTAAAACTGGTCCAATTATCTCAAAATCCTTAACAATAACCTTACTAAGTTTTCTTTTAATAATTATTACATTCAAAAAAGAAGATACTAAATCAAGGTTTTGTTTAATATAATATTCACTGAAAACTAACTCTCTAGTGTCAATGATATTAGTTTTATTTAAATCCTCTTTTGGCATATCTTTATTTAAAATTTGAGCAAATAATACATTTGAACTTATCTTAAACATTATCTTATTCATACAAATATCATACCATAATTTACTTATAATAAAAAGATGTATGATTGATTTTAAGAACTAAAAATGATAAATTAAAGAAGTAGTGCTAAGGAGGGCTGATTTTTATTAAAGAAAGTATTAATGATATTTTAAGTAAAATAAAATGTAATCTAAAACTAGAAAAAGAACTAAAATTAAAATCTTTAGTATTGATGTATTATTTAATGACTAGAAGTGAAGAGTATCTTGAAGAACTAACTAATATTTTAAAAGAAAAGTTAGAAAAAGATGAACAGTTTAGATATCACGATGATGACTATTTTGAATGTGTAGCAAACTTTGCTTTGCAAAAAGGCGCTAAAGTAAATGAGATTATTCAAAACTATTTTTTAGAAGGCTACTTATTTCATACCTTTAATGGGGCTTTTGAAACCTCAATAAGTGAAAATGGTCTTATCCTAGAAAATAAACCATGGTCATTAACAGAACTAGAAGAAATTCGCACGATATTTAGTAATCATGGCAAGCAAAATATTTTTGGTTTATACCAAGGAGAGCAAAAAACGCCAATTTATTTATCAGAAACTATTGCTTCTTCAGCTTATTATGCAGTTTCATCACCATCATGGTTTTTACACTTTACAACCGGTGGTATGGAAAGAAATCATTATGATAAAGAAGCATTTAGAAATAGAGACTATGAATCATGCCTTCAAAACGTTGAAAAATTAATAAAAGATAACCATCTTGATGTTTTAGAAGCTCAAAAAGTATTAGATTTCTTCGAGAAGTATTACCAAATATTTAAAAACGATAATCCATCTATTTTATTAGTGCCAAGAGCAAACTTTTTAAATGATGAAATTCCTGAAAGAAATTTAGAAGAAACAGATATAGCATATTTAAAAAGAATAAAAAATACTCTAGCAAGCAAACATCTCACGGTTAAAGAAAATATTTCACCAAACCAAATTTTAATTATTAATTATAACCCTAACAAGACTTTAAAAAAAGACAGTTAAAACTTTTTTTAAAGTTTTTTTGAATAAACTTTTAATAAATATTCCATTATATAATTGGTGAACTATATGAAACTATTTATTGCAGTATATAGAACATTATTCTTCTACTTCTTCATCATGATTAGTTATCGTCTAATGGGCAAAAGAGAAATAGGGCAGTTAGGAGTTATTGACCTTATTGTATCAATCTTAATAGCTGAATTAGTAGCAATAAGTATTGAAAACATCGATGAACCTCTTGTACTAACTGTAGCTCCCATTACCGTCCTAGTTTTAATAGAAATCTTATTTGCTTTTATCAGTGTTAAATCAAGAAAGTTTAGAAATCTTTTAGATGGTAAACCAAGTATTATCATAAATAAAGGGATTATCAACTATAAAGAAATGATTAAGCAAAGATATTCTCTTGACGATCTCTTATTAAGCCTACGTCAAAATAACATAAAATCAATAGAAGACGTAGAGTATGCATTTTTAGAAACTAATGGTAAATTAAGTATCTTTAAATACAATATATTTAAAACTAATAGTACATATCCTCTAGCTCTCATAATAGATGGCGTCATTCAAGATAAAACTCTAAAAGAAATTAAACACAGTAAATTTTGGTTAACTAACTACCTAAGGAAACAAGACATAGATTTAAGCAATGTATTCTACGCATTTTATAAAAACAAAAAAATTTATATTATTAAGAATAGTGATTTAGTAAATGTCTAATTGCGTCAACTTGATTGAAAGTTTACAAAATGAAATTGAATAGTTTACATTTGTTTATTACAATAATAATAGGAGAGCAGTATGAAAGATTTTTTAGTAAATTTAATTAAATTATTAATAAGTTTTGTAGTTTTACTTTTTGCTGAAGAATATTTTAATAAACTATTAGGTACCTTAAATATTCATATAAGTAAAACATTTACTGAATTTATCGTATATTTAATCATATCAATATGCTTTTATATAATTTATAAAGATGAACTAAAAAGTGGTATAAAAAAATATAAAAGAAAATTCTTAAGTAACTTTATTTACTCATTTGTAGCTTTCTTAGTTATATTTACAGTTATCTTAATAACAAATTATCTATGTAAAGTTATCGGTAAAAGCTTTTATTTAAACTATACACCAGTAAGTTTCTTTAATATATTTAATAGACCATTTAACTTAGAATTAATCTTATTATTTATTAAAAGTATTATCTTAATACCATATCTAAAAGTAACCGTATTTGCTCTTGGAGTAAACAAATTATTTGACTATAATGCAAGTATTATTATCTCAGGTCTATCAGCAGCAGTTTATCATGCATATCTAATTGGTGGAACCTTACCAAACATGATCATAAACAGCATTCCATCATTTGTATTATTCTTATTACTAGCTTTAATATATCGCAAAAATAATAATATCGTAGTCAGTATTACAACCTATAGTTTATACATGTTTCTAGCGGGAATCTTATATAGTAATATAATGTGAGGTTAAAAATGAAAGAAAGAATAATTAATATCATCAAACTAATTGGTGCTCTAATAATGTTTTTTTACTTATCTACATTACTAGTAACTGTTATTAAATATTTAGGTTTTACAATAAATGACTATCAAGATTTAGTAGTTCTATCAACGACTGCCGAAATCATAATGGCATCAGTTATATTTATCGTATATCAAAAAACATTTACTAAAAATTTATCCGAACTAAAAGGAAAAACCGTAATTAATAAATTGTTTAAATATTTAGTAATCTTTGTGATCGTAAAAATCGGCAGTGGCATTATTTCAAGTGTATTATGCTTACTTCTTGGTTTTGACTTAGATGTTAGTGAAAATCAAAAAGTAATCAATAGCTATATTGAGGCAGCACCACTATTTATGCTCTTTACAACCAGTATTACAACCCCAGTTGTAGAAGAGGGCATTTTTAGATTAGGATTAAAAAAAGTAATTAATAATAAAATAGCATTTATAGTAATAAGTGGTCTTATATTTGGTTTTCTTCATATATTTCCCACTGATTTAAACTTAACGTATGCCCTAGTTACAAGTATTCCTTATGTAGCTATCGGTTGCACCCTAGCGTACATCTACGCAAAAGAAGAAAACATCTACTATCCAATGATAATTCATGGATTAAATAACTTATTAAGCGTAATACTTATTATAAGTTGAAAAAAACAAAAAATAATGTATAATAGAAAGAAATTTTGGTGATTTAAAGTGAAAGAAGTTTTAGAAAATTTATTAGGATTTATATATTCATTAAGTATGGGAGATTATTTCTTCTTTATTGGAACATTCCTACTTATTGTCTTATTTATTTATATTATTTATTTAATTAAATGTGATGATATAGAAGAAATTCCTCAGAAAAAAGATGGCTTTGATATTGAAGCAGTTTGTAAAAATATTGAAAAAAATTATAAACCAGAAACAATCAAATTAACATCTTATGAAGAAGAACAAGAAAATAATGCAATTATCAGTTATGACGAACTAATTAAAAACAAAGACAAAATGTTCATTAACTATGATGATGAATATAGTAGCCCAATAACTGAAATTAGTGTTAAGAAAATAGATTTAAACTCAGAAAAAACTGAAAATACTTTAGAAATGCCAAAACTAGATGTTAAAATGTTTGAATATGAAGAAGAAGAAGATTTTCTAAAGGCATTAAAACAATTACAAAAAGATTTAAGCCATTAATGGCTTTTTTTAAAGGGTGGTACAAATGAAAGTAGCAATAGAAACATTAGGTTGTAAAGTAAATTATTATGAATCAGAAGTAATAAAAAGCTTATTTTTAAATAGTAATTATCAAATAGTTTCCCTAGAAGAAAGTCCTGATATCGTAGTTATTAATACTTGTAGTGTAACTAATCAAAGTGACGCTAAAGACCGTAAAATAATTAGAAAAGCCAAAAGAATGAACAAAGATGCCATAATCGTAGTTTGTGGCTGTTATACTCAGCACGCTAAAGAAGACTTAAAAGATTTAGAAATAGATATAATGCTTGGAAATAAAGATAAAACTAAAATTGTCTCATTAGTAGAGGAATACTTAAAAAACCAAGAAAAAATTCAAAAAATATATGATTTATCAGACGTAACATTTGAAGACATGACAGTAGATAGTACCTATGATAGAACTAGAGCTTTTATTAAAATAGAAGATGGCTGTGATAATTACTGTTCATACTGCATTATTCCCTATGTTCGTGGTAATGTTAGATTTAAAGAATTTGATACAGCACTAAATGAAATTAAAGCATTAGCTCAAAAAGGCTTTAAAGAAATTGTTCTAACCGGTATTCATACTGGAAGATATCCAAATTTAGTAAAACTAATTAAAGAAATTAGTAAAATAGATACTATCAAAAGAATTCGCATCAGCAGTATTGAAATAACTGAGATAAATACACCTGAATTTCTAGAAGAACTAAAAACTAATCCTAAGCTTTGTGACCATATGCATATTCCAGTTCAAAATACTTGCAATCGTACTTTGAAAATGATGAACCGTAAATATGATATTGAAACATATATGGAAATAATTAATAACATTAAAAAAGTGCGTCCTAGTATCAACATTACAACTGACTTTATCGTAGGTTTTCCAACAGAAACTAATGAAGACTTTGAAGAAAGCCTAGAAATTGCTCGTAAAATTAAATTTGGTAAAATTCACGTATTTCCGTACTCTAAAAGAGATGGCACTGCTGCAGCCAAGATGAAAAATGTTGTAACCGAAGAAGACAAAAAAAATAGAGCCCATAAATTACTAGCTTTATCAGATGAGTGTGAAAAAGAATATTTAAAAGAGTTTATTGGTAAAACTATGGAAATCTTAACCGAAGAAGAAAAAGACGGCTATACTTATGGATATACCACAAATTATCTAAGAGTAAAAGTAGATCAAAGCTTACCACATAATAAGCTTGTAGAAGTTAAAATAACTGGTCTTGATAATCTAGTACTAACAGCTAGTATTCTCGGTAAATAGTGCTTTACAGTTTTATTTGCCAATTAAAAAATAATATTATATACTTATAATAGGTGAGTCGTATGAAAACATCAGAAAATTTTAAAGTAAACGGAATGATTGAAGGAATTAATGCCAGTGGCAAAATAACAGTTTATACCGAAACTTTAAATAAAATTCCTAAAAAATCAATTATAGCAGGGTACATAGATAATTTTAAACAGTTCGTAGCAAAGTTTGGTACCGTTGCAATTTATAACAAACAAAAATTAAAAAGAGTTACAGCAGGAATTCTAGCTGGTACTATTATGCTTACTAGTATGACTGGCTGTTCATTATCACAAGAAAAAGATAAAAAGATAGAAGATGACCCAACTGGTATCGTAAACGTAGTAGAAGAAGAAAAGCAAAGAGTAGTATATACGGTTGAAAATGGTGATAACTTATCATCAATTGCTTCACTTTACTGTGACTCAAATGCTAAAATCCAAGAAGAAGTAAACCGCATCTGCAAAAATAACGATATAGAAAATCCAAATAAAATATATCCAGGAATGGAAATTTCTCTTTGGGTACCTTTATCAAAATTACATGTCTTTGGTATCGTTCCTCAAAATGAGCAAACAGCAGAAGTAGGTAGTGAACAAAAAGAAGAATTAAATTCTCCAAGTGTAAGTGAAAAAACTGAATTTGATCGTTTAGAAGATGAATGGGATAGTAAAGCTATGTTTATCTATGATACTTGGAATAATGCTCAAGTATCAGATGCAAATGAACTTTACAAAAGTAACAGAAAAGAAATAATTAATGATGCTGAAACAGTTGACGATAATACATTACTTGCCAAAGTAGCAGTAAAAAGAGCAGATTTAAAAAATATGCTAGAAATTCCATCTCTATATGGTGAAGAGAGTATACAAAAAGTAATTAACGAGATTAACAGTCTATATAATCAAATGTTAGAACTAACAGAAATTACTCTTGGAGTAACTTATGGTTCTCCGCAGACAAAAACCATATCAAAGTAGTTATGTCAAATAAAATAGGTTTTATTTACAAAAATAACCTATTTTTTTTATAATATGGTATGATTTCATTGAGGTTGTTTATATGAAACAAAAAAATAAAAAGAAAAAAGACAAATTTTATCATGTACTAGCGCTTATCTTAGTAATCATAACCGTTTTAGCACTATCTGTCTTAATCTATTTTAATATTATACCACTTAAATATTTTATTCCAGGAACCGTATTACTTAGTGTTATTATATTTTTTCTTGTAAAAAAATTATGCCGCAGAACTTGTTTATTTACGAAGTTAGTTAGTTCATTTTTTAGTATAGTTTTAATAATTATCATGATTATCGGTATCAACTACGCCTTTGGGACAATTTCCTTTTTTAACAATATTTTTGATAAAGGCCAAAGAACTGAAACTTACGAGCTTTATGTTTTAAATAAAAGCAATTACTCTAAAATCAGTGAACTAAAAAATCAAAAAATAGCTCTATATGATAATGGTGAAGAAGAGTTTATTTCTTCTATTAAAGAACTTGAAAAGAAAATAACTTTTAAAGAAAAAAAATATTCTAATATAGATGATGCCGTAAATTCTCTAATAAATGAAGAAACAAAAGGACTTTTTCTAAATTCTAGTTTAATGGATATTTATCTAGAAGACCATCACATCGAAAATCAAATTAGAAGCATTGAAAGCATAGATTTAAAAATTAAGACCGAAAGTGAATTAAAAGAAGTAAATGTAACAAAGAAGCCTTTCGTAGTTTACTTAAGCGGAATTGATACAAGTGGTAAAGTAAATAAATCAGCAAGAAGTGATGTTAACCTAGCAGCTGTTGTAAATCCAAAAAGTGGTAAAATTTTAATAATCAGTATCCCAAGAGACTATTATGTAACTTTAGATAGTAAGAATGCTAAAGATAAACTAACACATGCTGGTATTTATGGCGTTTTAGAAAGTGCTAAAACCGTAGGTAACCTTTTAGATACCGAAGTAAACTATTACGCAAGAGTAAACTTCACATCATTTATCAAAATAATAAATACCATTGATGGCATTAATGTAAACGTAGAAAAACCAACATATAGATATAATGGTGATATAGACTGCGGTGCAAACCGTGTGTGTGAACAAAACTCTAAAAGAGAATTTGCAAACAAAATGATTTATATTAAGCCTGGCCAAAACACTTTAAACGGCGAAGAAGCCCTAGCTTATGCTAGAAATCGTCACCAATACGCCGGAGAAGATAACGCAAGAGGAAGACACCAAGCCCAAATTATTGAAGCAATGATTAACAAATTAAGTAACCCAAGCACTCTAACTAAGTACAACAAAATTTTATCATCTCTAAAAAGTGGCGTTCTAACCAACATTGATCAAGACTCAATAACTAAACTAATTAATATGCAGTTAGATAAAAACATTAAATGGCAGATAGAAACCACTGCCTTAACGGGAAGTAATGGCTATGATAAAACATATTCAACCGGTGGATTAAAAGCTTATGTCATGATTCCCAATGAAGAATCACTAACACAAACCAAGGCTAAAATTAAAGAATACTTAGCAGTAAAATAGCACTTGCATAACAAAATAAAAAGTTGTATAATACGTGTATTAAAGCGATGACTTCCTTGGAAAAGAACGAGCTATATCTTAATGAAGACCTATCGTAGGGTGGAACCGCACATAACTGTGCCCCTATGAATTAGGTCTTTTTTTGTTAAAGGAAGCGTGCAGTAAGAAAGGAAATGAAATATGAAAAACGAAATGGAAAATTTAGTAAATTTTGCTAAAAATTATGGATTTATCTACCAAGGAAGTGAAATATATGGTGGTCTAGCAAACACTTGGGACTACGGACCTTTAGGAAGCAGACTAAAAAACAATGTTAAAGACGCTTGGCGTAAAAAATTTATTCAAGAAAGACCAAACTCTTATGAACTAGATGCTGACATCTTAATGCACCCTAGAGTATGGGAAGCAAGTGGTCATGTAGCTTCATTCGCTGACCCTCTAACTGACTGTCGTCACTGTAAAGCAAGACACCGTGCCGATAACCTAGTTAACGACTTTACTAACTCAAGCATTGGTGATGCTATGACAAACGAAGAACTACTTAACTATATTAACGAGCATCATATCCCATGTCCAAAATGTGGTAAATGTGACTTTACTGAAATTAGACAATTTAAATTAATGTTTGAAACATACCGTGGTGTAGTTAAAGACAATAAATCAGTTGTATACTTAAGACCAGAAAATGCTCAAGGAGAATATGTAAACTTCCTAAACGTTCAAAGAAGTATGCGTGCAAAACTCCCATTTAGTATTGGTCAAATAGGTAAAGCATTCCGTAACGAAATAACTCCAGGAAACTTTACATTTAGAACCATAGAATTTGAACAAATGGAATATCAAACATTCTGCAAAGAGGGTAGTGACCAAGATTTATACGAATACTTTAAAGACTACGGAAAAAAATTCTTTGAATATTTAGGCTTACCAAGCGAAAAATTAAGATTTCACGACCATGAAAAACTAGCATTCTACGCTAAAGCAGCTTGTGACATAGAATACTTATTCCCATTTGGTTGGGGAGAAATTAACGGAACCCATAACCGTACAAACTATGACTTATCAAAACATGAAGAATATAGTGGTGTATCACAGCATTATTTAGACCCTGAAACTAATGAAAAATTTATTCCATTCATCATTGAATCAACTTATGGCTTAGATAGAACTGTTTTAGCACTTTTATTTGAACACTATCATAAAGAAAAAATCAGTGATACTGATGAAAGAGAAGTTCTAAAATTACCAAACTTCTTAGCTCCATACAAAGTTTGTGTTTTACCACTAATTAAAAAACTACACAGTGAAAAAGCAACAGAAATCTATAATAATTTATCTAAGGAATTTATGTGTAGTTACGATGAATCAGGTTCTATTGGTAAAAGATATCGTAGAAGCGATGCCGTTGGTACTCCATATTGTCTAACAGTAGATGATGAAACTATCAACAATGGAACAGTTACTCTAAGAGATAGAGATACAATGGAGCAAATTACTTTAAAACTTGATGAAGTAAAAGACTATATCAGTGATAGAATTAAATTTTAAGTTTAATAATCTCTAAAAATATCTTAAGCACAAATTCGTGCTTTTTTCTTCTTTAAAAACTAAAAAAAGTATGATAGAATAGATTATAGAATAACATAAGGAGGAATATTTATGGCGTTTAATTTCAAAAAAGCAATTTTTGGAGATGATGAAGTTAACACTAATGATAGTATTGAAGAAGAATTCTATATGGTTAGTGGCAAAGACATCAAAGATGAAGATGATGGCTCAGGCAACAAAATGATTTTAGTAGAACCTCGCGCTTATTCAGAAAGTCAAACTATTGCTGACCATTTGAAAAAAAGAAATAGTGTAGTAGTAAATTTAAAAAGAGTTACATCAGACCAAGCAAAAAGAATTATTGACTTTTTAACTGGTTGCATATATGCTATAGGTGGCGATTTACAAAAACTAGGTAATGGAATTTACCTATGCACACCTAAAAACGTTACCGTTCAAGGAAAAATGACTGACGGAACTGAAAAACAAGATAAAAAAATGGATGAAATAGAGTTTTAATTAAACCATAGAAGGTGATATTATGGAAAAATTTAGCACGAGCATTCGTGGCTATAAAAAGGAAGAAGTTAATAAATTTGTTGATGACTGCATTAATAAAGTTGAAAACATGCTAAACGAACTAAAACAAAAAGACCTAGAGATAGAAAATCTAAAACATGACTTAGTGCAGTACAAAAACATGGAAGCAACATTTAACAAAGCAATCTTAGTCGCCGAAGATGCATCAAATCAAATTAAAAGAATTGCTAGAGATGAATCTGATAGACTTATTGAAGATGCTAAGAAGAATGCTTCAAGAATTGTTAATAATGCTCTAATAGAAGCAGAAAAAACTCAGCGTGAAACTGAAACCCTTCGCCGTAATATCATAACATTTAAAAGAAGACTTAAATCCATTTTAGAAAATCAATTAGATATGGTTGATGATATTGACCACATCAATTTATAACTTGCAAAAATAAAAAATTATGTTAAAATATTAAAAGAAAACGAAGATATAGGACAATCTAAAGTAATTTCTTTCTAGAGAGTTAACGGTTGGTGTAAGTTAACAAGAAACCTTTAGTATCTACCTATTAGTGGTGTTAATCGCACCCGGCTAACAAGCCGTTATTATAATTAAGTTAAAATAAGGATGGTACCGCATCATTGCTCCTTTACGTACCATTCTTTTTTATTTATTAGAAAGAAGGATTAAAATGATAGACATAAAATTAATAAGAGAAAATAAAAAACTAGTAAAAGAAAATATTAAAAAGAAATTTCAAGATGAAAAACTACCTCTAGTTGATGAAATATTTGACTTAGATATTGAAGTTAGAGATGCTAAACTAAAAGGAGATAACTTACGTTCTGAGAAAAACAAACTATCAAGTGAAATTGGCAATCTAATGAAAAATGGCGAAAAAGCAAAAGCCGAAGAAATTAAAAAGAAAATCGGCGAAATGGATGCTCAAATCAAAATTCTAGAAATCTCAGAAAGCAAAAAAAATGAACTAATTAAAGAAAAAATGCTTCTAATACCTAACATTATAGCGGACAGTGTTCCTATTGGTAAAGACGATAGTGAAAATGTAGAATTAGAAAAATTTGGTGACCCAGTAGTACCTAATTATGAAATACCTTATCATGCAGACATAGCTATCAGTTTAGATGGACTAGATAAAGAAGGCGCAGGACGCACAACTGGCGAAGGCTTTTACTTTCTTAAAGGAAACATCGCTAGGCTTCATTCAGCACTTTTAACTTATGCTCGTGACTTTATGATAGATAAAGGCTTTACTTACGTTTTACCACCATTTATGATTCGTAGTAATGTAGTAAATGGGGTTATGAGTTTTACTGAAAAAGAAGCAATGATGTATAAAATTGAGGGTGAAGATTTATATTTAATTGGTACATCAGAACACTCTATGGTAGGTAGATTCATGAATCAAATTATTAAAGAAGAAGAGTTTCCAATAACCCTAACAAGCTACTCTCCATGCTTTAGAAAAGAAGGGGGAGCTCATGGTTTAGAAGAAAGAGGTTTATATCGTGTTCATCAATTTGAAAAAGAAGAAATGATTGTCGTTTGTAAAAAAGAAGATGGCATGGACTGGTACAACAAGATGTGGAGTTACACCGTAGAATTCTTTAGAAGCCTAAATGTGCCAGTAAGAACCCTTGAATGCTGCTCAGGAGACCTAGCTGACCTAAAAGAAAAATCAGTAGACATTGAAGCCTGGAGTCCAAGACAAAAAGCCTATTACGAAGTTGGTTCATGCTCAATAATGGGTGATGCTCAAGCAAGAAGACTAGGAATTCGCTATAAATCTAGTGAAGGCACTAAATATCCATGCACTTTAAATAACACCGTAGTTGCTACTCCAAGAGGTTTAATTGCTGTTTTAGAAAACAATTATAATGAAGATGGCTTAGTAAACGTTCCCGAAGTTTTAAGACCATATATGGGTGGCACTGAAAAACTAGTACCAAAAAAATAACATACCGGTTTATTGGTATGTTTTTTCTTCACTTAAATTACCACTAATATTAAGTACGCCTCCCAAAAGTAATTGCTCATTAGTAGGAAAACTCCTAGCAGCTATCCTATCAGTAATTTTTTTATTATAACTTAATACAAACTCAGAATATTCTACAAGCCCAATTTGCATTATTAATTCCTTAAGTTTTTCTTCTTGCTTTTGACGATTGACACTATACGAAGACAAATAACTAACAATTTCATCTCTTGGTTCTAACTTAAAAGTAGAACATAATTCATCATAAAAAGCTCTATTAAATATCTCCCAAACTCTAAGATTTTTCTCATCGTCATCTCTATACTCTTTAGAATAAACATGTTTCTCTAATTCACAGTTATAAGTCTTAGCTAATCTAGCTAAAGCCTCTTTATGAAGTGGCGTTCTATTTGAATACTCAGCCCCGTGTTCTTTAATATCTTCTGGCGTAATTCCTAAATCTAATAAAACCTCTTCAGTAGCAGCTTTTTCATCTCCAGTAAAAAGTGTAACATGATAATCATTTAGCCATGGATTATCTTTTAATAGCTCCCCGTACTTATCTTTATTTATTAAAATCACTGCATCACTAGATAACTTAAATGGTCCTTTTACAAACGTATCTTCCATTCTAAGTGATCGAAAATCTTCTTTACCTAAATGATTAGTAAGTTTATCTATTATAATGAAATTTCTATTATCAAACTCTCCCTTACTATGATTAGATACTAATCCATTTAAAGTAAAATGAATAGTAGATCTATACTGTGAAGATAGTGGAGAATACTTATTAGCCATCTCTTTTAACTTTTTATAATCTTCTTCATTAAAAGGATCTAAGTTATAGTTTTCTTGTAATAATTTAAAAATAACACTGCTTGCTACATTATTAGTATGCGTTACAAAAGGCACACTGCAAAGAGGCATGAGAATCCCATCTTGCGGCAAAAAATCAGTAGCTCTAACTAATGCAAAATCACTTAAATCATACTTCTTGGCTTTGCCTTTTAAATATCTACTATTATCTAATCTTTCAGCATGCCTTTTTTTACTAATATTAGTATCAATTACTTCCATTTATAATCACCAATTAGATTATAACATATTTATCTTTGCTATAAAAATATGCTAAAATAAAGTAGAGGTGTTACATGTTTACTTTAATTAATTATTTAGAATATTACAAAAATCAATCATTTAATGATACAAAATTTAATCAAATGGATGCTCTTTTATTTTCCTGCCTTGCATACTTGCCTTTAGCATCTTTTGATAAACCCAAAAACATAAAAGAGTTTATTTCGTATGCAAATACATTTAAAAGAGATGATTTAAGTGGAACTATGAAACCAAGTGCTTATCTATTTCTTGATAAAATTAAAAATAGTAAGCGTTATCAAAATATTATTATTACTAATTTTGAAAATACAAGAAATGAAAATACGCAGTTCGGTGCAATGTGCATTCACATAAATGATGATATATTAATTGTTTTTAATGGTACAGATGGTTCACTAATTGGTTGGATAGAAAACCTAAGACTAAATTATAAATATCCAACATACACCCAAAGTAAAGCAATTGACTATGTTAATAAAAATATAACTGATAAAACAAATAGAATATACATAGCAGGACACAGTAAAGGTGGAAACCTTGCAATGTGCGCAGCCATGGAACTTCCTGAAAATAAACTAAAAAAAGTCGAAAAAATCTACAATTTTGATGGACCAGGTTTCTTAAAAAATGAATATGAAAATAGATTTACCAAAATCAAAAACAAAGTAGTTAATATTGTTCCAACTGGCTCAGTAGTAGGTATGTGTTTATACAATGATAATTATGAAGTTGTTAAAAGTAAAAATCTTGCCATCAATGAGCATTATCCAACAAGCTGGACTACTTACGGAGAATTCTTTATTAATGGTAAACTATCTAAAGTAAGTTCGCAAATTCATGAAATGACTACTGTAAACATGGAAAGCATAAATAAAAAAGAATTAGAAAAAGCTATTGAAAACTTTTGTGAAGGACTTGGTAAAGACTATAATTCCGAGCTTCACTTAAATGTAACTGAAATTTGGGAAATTATCAAAAACATGCAAGATATTGACCCTGAAGTATACAAATTTTTATCAAACGTTATCTATACGATTATGAAAATAAAATAGAAAAAGTGGAAAAATAAAATTTTCCAAGATTAGCATATCGAGTGATAGTTGCTTTACCTAAGCATTCCTAAATATTAATTTATTAATACTTGTAAATATTTAGAAATACGTTATAATTATATCGTGGTATTTATG
>URUT01000018.1 GCA_900551105.1 uncultured Mycoplasmatota bacterium | reverse complement strand
TTACTCATCTTACCAGTTTCATCCATTAAATGTTCATTATGAAACCAATAATTACACCACTTATGTCCTAAATAAGCCTCACTTTGAGCAATCTCATTTGTATGATGTGGAAAAATATTATCTACTCCACCACCATGAATATCTAAATGTTCACCTAAATACTTTAAACTAATACCCGTACACTCAATATGCCATCCTGGATATCCAACTCCAAAAGGTGAATCCCACTTTAAATCTTGTTCATCAAACTTACTCTTAGTAAACCATAATGCAAAATCTGCTTGATTTCTCTTATTATCATCAAAATCAACGCCTTCTCTTACACCAACAACCATCTCATCTTCTTTATGATTAGTTAATTGATAATAATCTGCAAGCTTACTAACATCAAAATAAACATTACCACCGGCTTGATAAGCATAGCCTTTTTCAAGTAATACATTAATAATCTTTATATATTCATCAATACAATTAGTAGCTGGCTCCACTACATCAGGTCTCACACAATTAAGAGCATCAAAATCCTTAAAAAACGCATCAGTATAAAACTTAGCTATATCCATAACGCTCTTATGTTCCTTCTTCGCACTAGAAACCATCTTATCTTCTCCAGTATCAGAGTCACTCTTTAAATGTCCAACATCAGTAATATTCATTACTCTCTTAACATCATAACCTAAATACTTTAAAGTCTTATGTAAAACATCATGTCCAACATAATTACGCATATTACCAATATGAGCATAATGATATACCGTTGGCCCGCAAGTATAAAAACCTACTTTTCCCTCTTCATAAGGAACAAACTCTTCAACTTTTCTAGTTAACGTATTGTAAATTCTCATAAATATACCTCCTTGCTATATTGTACTATAAAATTAAAATAAAATAAAATACTATTTTAATAAATCATACGCCAAAACCTAAATTAACACTACTATCATTATTAAATAAAAACACTACTGAATTATTTAAAAAAACTTTCTCATTTTTACTACTTTCTATATACCCTTTATTAATCATCGTCCCAATCACATTATCAAGCACCCTATTTCTCTGATTATAATTATCAAAAACAATTAAAGAACTAGGATTATCACACACCTCATTATACAAATAATTATTACCTATAAACTTATTAAGACCATACTCATCACTATAATCCTTACAATCAAAAAACATCAAATTAATATTTAAAAACTTAGATATACTCTCTAATATACTCTTCTTCTCTTTATTATCTGCCCCATCCATAACCATATATCTATTAGCTTTAACATCTCTTAAAAGATTTAAAATATTACTAACAATCTTTTCATTATAACTTTTACATAGTTCATCCCTTAAAGCATCAATTCTCTCATAATCACTCTTAACAACATTCACTCTACTTAAAATAGTATCATAAATATCACTATCCCTAACCTCTAAAACACTCTTTTTACTCTTATACTTATCCAAAATTAAATTAGAACAAGTTGTATCTAAAATATCTATACACTTATCAGGATTAGAACTATTAGGTAAATACTCATCACAATACTTAACCAAAGATAATATAACCTTTTTACTAATCTTTAAATTATAATAATCTTCATACACTAGTTTTACTTTATTCATAATTTTTATCATATCCGCATTTGTCGGCTCATTAATCATAATCTTCGCAAAACGCCTTAAAAAAGCACTATCCTTCTTTAAATACTCATTATATTCACTAGTCGTAGTTGCCCCAATAACCTTCAAATCATCTCTAGCCAAATAAGGCTTTAAAATATTAGCAGCATCAATACCAGCCTCACTACTACCAGTTTTAACAATCGTATGAATCTCATCTATAAACAAAATAATATTCTTACATCTAATAACTTCACTAATTAAATTATTTATTTTCTCTTCAAACTCTCCTCTATACTTAGTACCAGCAACTAAAGAACTAGTACTAATTAAATAGATTTTCATATCCTTTAAAGCATCAGGAACCACTCCTTCATTTATTCTTCTAGCAAGCTCATAAACAATCGCACTCTTACCAGTTCCCGCCTTACCAACCAAAAGAGGATTATTCTTATTCTTTCTAAGCAGCACCGAAATAATTTCATCAATTTCTTTATCTCTTAAATATATTCTATCACTTACAGTATCATTTAAACATATCCCTAAACCAGACAAAATCTTCGGCTTCCCAAGCTCTTTAGTAAGCTCTTTAGGATCAATCCCCATACTAGAAACTATTCTAAGCGCTATCCCATCATTTTCATCAAACAAAGAAGAAAACAAATATAAATCATCTAAACTCTTATTATCTCCATTAGCTCTAGCCTGTGCTTCATCAATCACTTTCTTAAGTAACGGCGTATATAAAATAAACTCGCTTTTCTTACTAGCACATCCAATAACATTAACTAAAGCCTCTCTAAAACCAGCATAAGTAAGTTTAAACTTTCCACATAAATCACTAATATCCTTCCTCTTAAGAAGTGCTAAAAGCAAATGTTCAGTTCCCACATAAGGATGCCTTAAATTAAGCATTTCTTTTTCAGCAGACTTTAATATCATACAAACATCTTTATTAAAACATTTATCCATAAAAAAATCCTCCTATATATCTTATGATATTATGAGGATAATTTTTCTTATTTATTCATACAGCTCTATCTAATCTTAACTTATCCGCTATCGTTGCAATAAACTCTGAATTCGTTGGCTTAGCCCTATCATAATCAACAGAATGACCAAATAAATCTTCCATCACATCATAATCTCCTCTACTCCAACTAACCTCTATCGCATGTCTAATTGCTCTTTCCACTCTACTAGATGTCGTATCATACTTTGAAGCAATCTCCGGATATAACTCTTTAGTAATAGCACCAATCATATTGGGATTACGGTACATTAAATCTATACCATCTCTAATATAAGAATAACCCTTAATATGTGAAGGAATTCCCAAAGAATGCAATAAATCAGTAATCGCCATTGCTAAATCATTACTATTAACAACTAACTTTTTACTTCTAGTCTTACTAACAAGCAATACTCTCTTCTCTAAAGTTTCATAATCATAAGGCTTAAGCATATAATAGTTTACTCCAACTTCCATACACTTATTAATGACCTCTAAAGAATTAATACTTGTAGTAATTATACTCTTCATCATTATTCCCTCTTTATGTAATGCCTCCAAAACACTAAGGCCATCCATTTTCGGAATAATTAAATCCATAACAAGAACATCTATATTATTATGCTCTCTTCTAAGGACCTCTAAAGCTTCATTACCATCCGAAGCAATACCTACTAATTCTATTTCAGCGTGAGACTTAAAATACTTATTTACTTCGTTAACAACCTTTTTACTATCATCAACTACAAAAATTCGTATTTTTTCTTTCATTTCCTCTCCTTTTCACTCTATATTAGCACGCAACTCTATTATATTACATTTTTCCCAATATAAAAAGAAAAGAAATTGACAACTTATGTCAAAAATTGTCAATTAATTTGATACTCTCACTAACATCATCTTTCTTAATCGGTTCAAAAAGCACCATCTTAAAGCCTAAATCCAGCAAATCTTTCTTATTATTAAAATCTTTATTACTTGATATAACAACCACATTACAAGCAATCTGCTCTACCTTTATCTTATAAATAAAACTCCTAGCATCTATCTTATCCATATTCTCATCAATATAAACTAAATCATAATGCTTCCCACCACGAAGCTTATCAAGTAAATCTTTAGTAACATCAAATAAGAATAAATCATTCTTAATTCTTCTATTAACACTCTTAATAACTTTAATTGAATCAGCATTAGTACTAACAACTGCTATCTTCTTTTTCTTAAGTAAATTCTCATTATACTTTAAGATACTCTTCTCTTCACTAGTAATCTCATCAGGTACAATCTTTTGATCAATTATAATCTGTACACTAGTACCCATACCTTCTTCACTTCTTATCGTAAATGTTCCCCCAATTAAATTAAGCATCTTCTTAACAACTTTCAAATTCAAATTACTATCATCAATATTATTTATCTCACTCTTAGTTAAATCATCATGATTACTCATTATCTCATTATGCTTTAAAACATCAATTCCCTTACCAGAATCCTCTATAACAATAATTAACCTACAAACATCATACTTAATAATCGAGTTTACCCTCATCTCAATAAAACCCTTAGACGTATACTTAATTGAATTATCAAGAATCGTATTAAGAATCTGTTTAATCTTCATATTATCTCCATAAAGTTCTTTAGGAAGCCCCTCATTTAAAGTATATCTAAACTCAACTCCATCACTAACCTTAGACTTATTATTTAAATAAATACTATCTAATAATAACTTAACATTATACTTATTTTCCACATTCTTAATATACTTAGAATCTAAAGAAGAAACATCAATAGTCTTTCTAATATTATCCCTAGCTTCTAACACAATCTTATTTAATAAAGAAACCTGATCTTTAACCTCTGCACTCTTACTAGCTTTTAAAATATTCCCACTAATAACATCAACCTTATTAAGTTTATCTTTTATATCTTCAGTAACTACATTTAAAAAACTACTTTTTTCATTACTAGCTTGCTCAGATAAATTTCTCGCTTTATTAACCTCTGCAATCATCTTTAAATCAGGATTTTCAATCGTAAAATACATAATGAATAGTACCAAAGTTTCCATTGAAGTAGTAAGAGCAATTTGAGGATTGTTCTTTTGAATATAAACAATGATAATTGTAAAAATAATAAAACATAAAACAGGAATAATCTTTTTAATATTTACCAGTTTAATAAATCTAATTAAAAAAGCAACACTTACAGAAACCAATAATGTACCAATTAAATATGTAAAATCATTAGCAAGACCTACAGCATTAGTTTTTACTGTTTGCACAGGTAAAATAAGAATTAACAAGACACTAATCACACCAACTATAGAAGTTATTCTTTTTATTGTCTTAAATAATTTTTCATTATTAATTAAACATATAGAATAAATATACAAAGAAAAAAACAAAGCAAATAGAGTTAAAAAACTCATAAATATTTTTGAAACAAAATTAGTAGCAAACGAATTTATTGGAGTAGCATATCCAACTATATTACATATTATCTCACACAACAAACCTAAAAAATTAACTATCAACAAAAGTGAATAATATTTTGTTTCATTAGTCTGTAAATGATTTTTCTTAAAGTAAACTATGTTTAAAACCATTGCATAAACAAGTGCAAAACACATTATAGATATATATTTCATAAGAATCTCCTATAATAAAATAATATCACAAAAAAAAAGATAAGTCTATCTAGTTAGAACCTTACCTTTTCTCTTACTATTAACATAAAGAAGATTAGTAACACTTACGCATTTTTCACTATATCCTTCCATAGATAACTGAATATTATCTCTTTTTCCACTAGGAGTTATCGGAAAAGCTTCCTCATTGCTTCTAATACGAATATATAATCTATCTAAAACTTCTTTACTAAAAGCACTATTTAATCTTCTTGCAATACCATTAAGTACTTTATCTTTATTTTTTACACCTGGTTGCAAAACTATATGCATTACATATGCTTCACCTATAATTTCATCATTAATTTTTACTATTGAACCACTCATAATATTTTTAGTATCGCTTAAAATACAATCACTGACTTGATATAAAGGAATTTTTGTTCCATCACTTAAAACCATCTCGTTTCCTAAACGGTCCTTAATTTTTAAACTTCCAGTTGGTGTAATTATTCCAACATTATTCATAATTAAGTATCTTTTTCCATCATGCATCTCCATAAATGGGTTCTCATCTTTTAATTTTGGTAATTTATCTTGATAATAATATCCTACCATATTACATGGACTATTAACTCCAATAATTCCCGGTTCATTGGCTTTGCAATAATTTCCATCTTTATTTATAGTTACAACTTCTGCAAACGGAAGAGGATTAATTCCTAAACTGTCCTTAATAAATACGTATGGTGGCATTTTAGAAAGATATTCTTTAAATAATGTAGTAAATACTCCACTAGCCTCGCCAGTTCCTCCACCAATTGAATAACAAACTGGAAAATGAAGTTTATCTACACCAAATCTATGCTTTCTTGCGACTTTATTAAAATACTTTTCACTTCCCTTATCCAAACCCTCACCTACAATTGTAGGTGCAATTAAATTACCTAGTTGGCCATTTCGGTAATTATGTCCAGACAAACCATCACACAATTTTCTAAAATCTTCATCATGTTCTAAAGCATAACACAATTCATAATTAAAGGCAAAAGTACTAGGTTGATAATTAGGTTGATACATAATAGCAGAATACTTAAAAAAATCTTTATCATAAACTGGTTCTAAACACATTTCACAACCATGAAATAAACTATCAGTCAAACTACACAAATTCATATGAGTATAAGTCGGAACTTGATGTAAAACTTTAACACCATCCATAGAAGTTAACGAAGTAATATCCTTATCTTTAAATCTAGAAATAGTCATATAACTTCTATTAGAATGTAACACAGCTTTTGGTACCCCTGGACTAGTAGTTCCACTAGTATAAGTAATAATAGCTGGAGTATCTAAACAACTATCAGCAACTACATTCTGCAAATAATTACTTCCAATTTCTTCAAACTCTAAAGCACTAAACACTGTTTTAGAACTATTTTCTTTAATATTTGAAAATTTACTATCAAATAAATTTGGATGAAACATATCATCTATTTCTTGATAAGGATTTCCATTTTTTAAACTATCAGCAAGTGAAAAAACTACAATATTCTTTATCATAGATGCATCTACTTTATCTTTAATTTTATCATATATATCATCACTAACAAAAACCGTGCTACTACCTGAATTATTTAAAATAAATTTTGTATAATCGTCATCAAACCATTTTCCAAAAACATTAAGCTTCGCACCAATTAAATTAGCCGCTAAAAACAAATATACAAACTCAGGCATATTTGAAACACAAGCAGGAATTTCACTGTCTTCCCCAAAACCAAGTGATTTTAAACTTTTAGCATAAGCAAATACTTTTTTCCATAAATATCCATAAGTAAAATTATTACCACGATAATTTATTGCTATGCTATCGATAAACTTTTCACTACGTAAAAATGTTTCAACAGCAAAAGAAGTATTATGATTTTTATCCAAATCAAATAACACCTTTTTAGCCTTATCACTAATATTAATTTTACTGGTATCATAACAGCCTTGCGCTTTATGCTGTTTTAGCATTTCACTTATTTGTTTTCTTAATTCATTTAACTCTTTCATAACCCCTCACCTAATGGCACCTATAATAACAAAAAAATCATAAATAATCAAGTATTAATCAATCAGATACAATTTTTTGATCAATTATAACTTGCACACTAGTACCCATACCTTCTTCACTTCTTATCGTAAATGTTCCCCCAATTAAATTAAGCATCTTCTTAACAACTTTCAAATTCAAATTACTATCATCAATATTATTTATCTCACTCTTAGTTAAATCATCATGATTACTCATTATCTCATTATGCTTTAAAACATCAATTCCCTTACCAGAATCCTCTATAACAATAATTAACCTACAAACATCATACTTAATAATCGAGTTTACCCTCATCTCAATAAAACCCTTAGACGTATACTTAATTGAATTATCAAGAATCGTATTAAGAATCTGTTTAATCTTCATATTATCTCCATAAAGTTCTTTAGGAAGCCCCTCATTTAAAGTATATCTAAACTCAACTCCATCACTAACCTTAGACTTATTATTTAAATAAATACTATCTAATAATAACTTAACATTATACTTATTTTCCACATTCTTAATATACTTAGAATCTAAAGAAGAAACATCAATAGTCTTTCTAATATTATCCCTAGCTTCTAACACAATCTTATTTAATAAAGAAACCTGATCTTTAACCTCTGCACTCTTACTAGCTTTTAAAATATTCCCACTAATAACATCAACCTTATTAAGTTTATCTTTTATATCTTCAGTAACTACATTTAAAAAACTACTTTTTTCATTACTAGCTTGCTCAGATAAATTTCTCGCTTTATTAACCTCTGCAATCATCTTTAAATCAGGATTTTCAATCGTAAAATACATAATGAATAGTACCAAAGTTTCCATTGAAGTAGTAAGCGTTACCACAGGATTTAATCTCTGAATAATTACAATAAAAATATTAAACAAAGTAAAAATTAAAAATGGTATAATTTTCTTCAAATTAACTTTCTTTCTTGAAAACACAATAGAAAAAATACTAAGCGTAATAATAACCGTACCAACATTATAAACATAATCACAAGCCCCACCAGTAGCATACCCCTTAAAAGTATTAATCGGTAAATAAAAAATAATTAATACACTAAGTGCTAAAAAATAAACCGATATCTTTTTAATCTTATTAAAAAGAGCCTCTTTATCTACCAAACATAAAGAATATATATATAATGACATTATTACCGTAAACCCAGTCAAATAACACATAAATAACTTCGTACAAATATGTGGAACTATTGTATTAACTGGAAAAGTATTGCCTACAATGGTGCATAGCATCTCTGCTAATAATCCTATAAAATTTATAATAAGTAAAATAGAATAATAACGAGTTTCTCTAGTATCTAAATGATTTTTCTTAAAATAAACAATATTTAAAACTATAGAAAAAACTAACGAAAAAACAATAATATAAATATAGGTCATAGCAGGCCTCCTACTATAGATATAGTAACATAAAAAAAAAGATAAGTCTATCTAGTTAATACCTTACCTTTTTTACCTTTATTAAATCTATCTCTATAAAGTTCCATTAAATAACAAACACTAACACAGTTATCTGTATAACCCTCACTTACTAAAGCATTATTATCTCTTTTTCCACTAGGAGCAACTGCAAACATCTCATCAGGTCTTCTTACTCTAATATAAATCTTATCTAAAACCTCTCTTGGAAATTCACTTTTTAATCTAGCAATTGTATCTAAAATAATATCTTCTTTAGCTTTCTTCTTATCAGGTTGTAACATAATATGCATTATTAATGACTCTCCAACAAGTTCATCATTAACTTTAACTAACGAACCACATAAAATATTCTTTGTATCTCTAAGTATACAATCTTTAATTTTATATAAAGGAATAACTGTTCCATCAGCAAGCTCTATATTATTATTTAATCTATCTTTAAACTTAAAACTATTACAAGAAGTTCTATGACCTACATTACTAATTTTAAGCCATCTTCTACCATCATTAGTCTCTACATAAGGATCATCTATATGTAACTTAGGAAAATCTTTTTCATTATAATAGTAACCAAGCATATCACAAGGACTCTTTACAACAAAATAACCATCTTCATTATCTTTAGCATATCTACCAGCCTCATTAACAACTCTAACCTCAGCAAAAGGTAAAGCATTAAGCCCTAAACTATCTTTATGTAATACATAAGGTGGAAGTTTAGACATATATTCTTTAAATAAAGTAGTAAATACTCCACTAGCTTCTCCAGTTCCTCCACCAATACAAAATGTAGCTGGAACTTTTAACTTACTAACACCAAATTTATGCTTTCTAGCCATCTTATTAAAATATTTCTCAAGTCCTACATCTAATCCCTCACCAGTAATAGTTGGAGCTATTAAATTAGGTAAACAACCATTAGTATACTTATCATTAGTAAAATAATTAGCTAATTTCACAAAATCTTTATCATGCTCTAAAGCATCAAATAAATTGTAATAAAAGCCTTGAGAACCAGGCATATAATTAACCTGGTGCATAATAGCAGAATACTTAAAGAAATCTTTATCATAAACTGGCTCTAAACAAATCTTACAACCTTGCATTAAACCATCACCAATAGAACATAAATTCATGTGAGTATAAGTTGGAATATGTATCAAACAACTAACACCCTTCATACTAGTTAAATTAGTAATATCCTTATCTTTAAAACGAGAAATAGTTGCATAACTTCTATTAGAATGTAACACAGCCTTAGGTACTCCAGGATTAGTAGTACCACTAGTATAAGTAATCGCAAACGGATCATTTAAACATCCATCATGAACAACTGACTTATTATACTTCTCACCAATTCTTAAGAACTCTCTTTGACTAAATACATCAAGCTTTTCCTCACTCTTAATCTTAGCTACTTTGTTATAAAATAAACCAGGATGCATCTTTTCATCTATACCCTCATAAGGATTAATGCTCTTACCATCTATATTCTTAATTAAACTATCACTAAGTGAAAAAGTCACAATACCCTTAATATTAGTTCCATGAATTTTAGAAGCAATATGCTCATACATATCATCAGAAACAAAAACATAATCACTCTTAGAATTATTTAAAATAAACTTAGTATACTCATCATCAAACCATTCACCAAATACATTAAGCTTTGCTCCAATTAAATTAGCAGCTAAAAATAAGTATATAAACTCAGGACTATTACTAACACAAGCAGGTATCTCACTCTTTGAATTATAACCCATCGCTTTTAAACTCTTAGCATAATCAAAAACTTTCTCAAATAACTCTTCATAAGTAATTTCATTACCACGATAAACAAGTGCAGTCTTATCTAAATTACCCTTATTTCTCTCATAAACAAGCATCGCAAAAGACATATTATGATTATCATCCATATCAGTAATAACAGACTTAGCCTTTGGACTAATATTCAAATACTCAGTATATCTTCCTTTAAACTTATCAGCATTTTTTAAAGTTTCACTTACTTGTCTATCAAACTCTTTAATCTTACTCATAGTTCCCCCACCTAACGCCCATATAATACCAAAAAGTCACCAAATAATCAAGTCTTTCAAAATAAAGAAAAAGATGCTTATCGCATCCCATAAAATAAATTTAAACGGCTATCTTGTACGGGCTTGTAGCACTACCATTTCCACTTGATATTTTGACTCCCAACTGAAGTGATAGAGAGGGCCGCACGCCGCTGCAGTGGTAAACTTAAAGTAGACAACTGAGAGGGTTATGTAGACAATTTATATTTTATCAACACAATCACCATATTTATCCACAAAAAAACTAACCCGAAAGTTAGTTAAATCTTATTATTTTTCTTTACTTACAGTTAAAGCTCCAGAGGAAACACTTTCTGCTATTGTAAGAAGTTGTGTACTAGATAATTTAGAACTAGATATATAGAAATCTATATTATTACTAGTCCAATATAATGAATTATTACTTAATGCCCCCATTGTTTGACTTAAAAGCATTGGTTCACCAAATACTGGAATAATCTCAAACTCATCACTAGGTGCGGCTACCTCTTCAACTAAGGTAAAAGGACTATCCCCAGTAAAAGTTAATATTACTCTATTCCCTTCATCAGTCTTAACAACATCCTTACTATTTAAATAAGTATTACTAGGTAAATATAAAGGATAAACAATGTCATCAATCTCTTTGCTAGACTGTTCTTCTTTACAACAATTATCATCAATTAATGACTCTAATTTAAAATAATCATCTTTAAAAGTTGGTTTAAAATCTACTGAACTATAATTAACAGTTATTTTAACATTATCATTAGCATCAATAACTAAAACCTTAGTAATATCCTCATCTTTATTTAAATAAATCTTTTCTTTTACTAAACTAGCATTATTTGGATAATTTACTTTAGTAGTAATCACATAACCATCATCAGTCTTTTCTTCAGTTGCTTCTGCATCATTCTTTATATCAGTTACTAAAGAATCAATTAAATATCCTTGAGACCCATTACTTGGCCATTCAGATTGAAACTTAAAACTCTTATTTAAACTAGGCGTAACAACATAAACATCCTCACCAGACTTTAATATTACCTGTTCATGATTATTTATCTGATTTACTAAATTAACCCTATAATCTTCTTTATTTCTTGCTGCAACTATATTGTAAGCAAAAGTATCTTCATTACTAGTAATACTCATAGTTCCTTTCATCAAGTAAACATCTTTCTTCTCCATCTTACTAACAAAATTATCCTTTACACTCTTACTTTCATTAGAACACCCTGCAAGAAACACCACTAGTAATAATAAAACAATATACTTTTTCATTTAACCTCCTATCTAATAATATTTTAAACAAATAGATTTATGTATATTTTTTTCTAGATATACCATAATAATACTAGAAAAGAGGTTATATATGTCGACGTTACAAAAGATATGTCTATGTATTACTATTATTGGAGGTATTAACTGGGGATTAGTCGGTTTATTAGATTTTAACCTAGTATCTGCTATATTTGGGGAAAACTCTATTATTCCTAGAATTGTTTACTCCTTAGTTGGCCTTACTAGTTTAATTAATACTGGTATTCTAATAATGGATTTAGACGATCATGAAGCCTAACGGCTTTTTTTATTTCAAAAAAAATAGGACATAATCCTATTTCGTACACTCTACTACATAATAATAATCATTATCTTTAACAAGCACAATAGTAACTTTTGTATCATAACCTAAATCTTTTTCATAAGTAATATTTACTAATACTTTTTTAGCATCATAACTAGTTTCACCAATTTTATATTTAATAGATTCAATGTTTTCCACATCTACATTAGTAACTAAAGGAAGTTCTTGATTTCTCTTATTATCAGTATTATCTTCTAAGTATTTATATAAAGTATCTTCTACATTTAACTTATAATTATTCTTACCACTTTCAAACACATAATCTATTCCACCAACATCATACTTATTAATTTTATTAGTTAATGTATATAAATCAGTAACAAACATCTTAGCAATTATCTTAGCATAATCATCATCTACAATGTCTCCACTTAAAATTTCTTTTAGTTCATTAAACTGTGTTTTTTGTAGTTCCGTAGCATTACTTTTTAAAACATAATTATACTTATCAACTTTATCTACCTCTTTTACTTCCGGTGTTTTTTCTTGATGAGTTAAATTATAATAAACTCCTACTACGGCATAAATTAATATTAATATTAAAATTATTAATGCTACATTTCTTTTTTTCACTTTTTATCCCTCACACTTTCTGCTACCCCTATTAAATCATAAACTATTATATCATTAGATATATCTATTATTTCATCTGCTTTAGCTTTAGCTTTATTAATATACTCTTCACTAAGTGGTTCATTTAAACTTAAAGCTTTATACTCTTCTTTAGAATTATAATAATAAACTTTATTTGTTAAAAAGTTACCATTAGGAAATACTACTATATTATCATCTTTAATCTCAAAAATATCATTTCCAAGAGCATACTGATTATATAAACCAAACATATTACCAAGAGTTGGCATAACATCAATCATTCCCATATAATAATTAACCTCAGTACTAAACTGTTCATTCTTACTCCAAATAATAAGTGGCGTCTTTTTATTAAGCTCATTAGTATAATAATCATAAGGAATATAACCTTCATCACCTTGCTCTTTAACTTTATTAGTCACTGCATCATAATTATAAAAATAATCAAAAGTATTCTTACTAATTTTTGGATCATGATCTCCATAAAATACAAAGATTGTATTATTAAATTTATCGCTTGATTTTACGTAAGATATGAACTCACCTAAGGCTTCATCTGCATAATGACCACTACGTATATAATCTCCTAAAATATTTTCTTGTAGATACTTTCTTTCAATTGTTTCATAAGTTTTAGTATTTTCATTATATACTTTTACTTTCTTAGTTAAATCAATTTGTTTAAATTTTTCATTGTTAGCAAAAGGTGTATGATTTGATAAAGTTATAATTGTTCCCATATAGTTTTGATTATTCTCTTCAATATTTTCTAAAATACTCATACTTTGTTTAAAGAAAGATTTATCACTTAAACCAAGACCAACTGTTTCATCTATATTATATGATGTACTAGAATAAAAATCTTTATACCCTAAATTCGGATGCATAATTTTTCTATTCCACATACTTGCTTTATTACCGTGCATACTAAAAGTATAATAACCACTATTTGCAAATAATTTAGGCAAAGTAATATAATCTCTATCATAGTAACTTACAAAAACTGTACCATTAGAAGCTGGCATCAAAGAAGAATTTAAAGTAAACTCCGTATCGCTACTTGTTCCAACACTAATCTGCGGATAGAAATTTTTAAAGAATATTCCTTCACTAGCTATCTTTTTTAAATTTGGCGTAATTTCTACATCATTAATAGTTAAATCAAGTAAGAAATCAGTCATACTTTCCATGTGCACAAAAATCACATTTTTACCTTTAAAAATATCTGTATATTGGTTATTACTTTTACTAATTGTATTTTTTGCATAATAGTCAGTAAAAGACTTTAAAGCAACGTCATAACCAAAAAGCGAAGTTATTTTAGGACTTAAAGTTTTAATTAAATCATTAGTTTGATAAACTATAATTCCAAACTTATTAACAATATACTCACGATTCCATTGTTTAGAAAGTCTACTAAAAGCAGTGCCACTCATCATCGCCGCCCCAAATAGTAAAATTACAAATCCATAACCCAATATTTTCTTTAATAAACTTTTGCTATTTTCAATTTTAGCTACAAAATTAAAATAATCTCTATTAGTAAGTTTTCTATTTATAATATAAAATATTACTAAACTCAATAAATACAAAAACTGAAAAATACTCACTTTCGCAAATACAGCATCTCCTACTTCCCCTACTTGCTTTAAGGCAGTAAGTAAACTAAATGAAGCAAATGAACTATAAAAATCATAATATATAGAATTTACAATGCAAACAATATTTAAAACAACCAAACATGAAAAAAAATACTTAAATTGTTTCTGTGGTTTATAAAAGAATCCAAAAGCACCAATAATAAGTATTGCTGCTAAATCTACAACAAAGCTACTAAACCAAAAAGCTTTTGTAGTATATATTCTCAAATAAAAAGTACATAAAAAAGAAAGAATCACATATGAACAAAATTGTTTATTATACTTAACAAAATTTATAAAAGAATTATAAAATTTACATATTTTCTTTTTCATATAACCTTCCTTTATGCACACTAAAAACATGCAATAAATCTCATTATAATAATACCGCATTATTAAAAAAAATTCAACCAAGGATTAAAAATGAAATTATAGATTGTCAAATGTAATAAAAAAAATCAATCACTACTGACTGATTTATAGATAATTATTTAGTATCTTTATGTACTGTTATGTTTCCTAATATAATCATTAATGTAATAATTAAAATAACCGGAAATAATATCAAAATTACATTAAATGCAGTAATTTGCCCTTCACTAATTAAATTAAATAGATGAACTACTGCTCCATTAAATTTACTAAATACAAAATATAAACAAGTTGCAACTAGTAATGATATAATTAAAGCTTCCGCAATAATCGTTCCAATCGTCTTCTTATAACAAATATTATATTCTTTTTTCAACCACTTCATTTTCGTTCCTCCATAATAAAAGTTTATCATAAAGTAAATTGATAATCAATTAACCAAAAAATTTGCTTTTACTAGTACTTTTAAGCAAATTAAGTTATAATTAATATATATTGGAAGTGATATTTATGGAATTAACAAAACTAGGTGAAAAAACATACTGCATTCAAAATCCTACCAACATTGGTATTTATAAGTTAGATGATGAAAAAGTTTGTTTGATTGACACAGGCAATGACAAAGAAAGCGGTCGCAAAATTCTAAAAATAATCAATGAACAAAACTGGCTAGTTGAATGTATCATTAACACCCACTCTAATGCTGATCATGTAGGTGGCAATAAATTCATTCAAGATAGAACAAACTGTAAAATACTATCATCAAAAATAGAAACTGCTATAATTAATAATCCAGAACTAGAACCAGCATTTCTATATGGTGCTATGCCATTAAATGAACTAAACAATAAATTTTTACTTGCAAAAGAAAGCAATTGTCAAATAATTGATAATAACTTACCAGAAGGCTTAGAATATTTTACTTTAAAAGGCCATTTTATTGACATGATAGGTATTAAAACAAGTGACAATATTTACTTTCTTGGAGACTCTATTTTTAGTGAAGAAACCATCAATAAATACCATATTTTCTTTATTTATGATGTTGAAAAATATTTACAAACACTAGATTTTCTTGAAACTTTAAACGGTACTTTTTACATTCCATCACACGTAAAACCATTAACAGATTTAAAAGAACTTATTAAACTTAACAAAAATAAAATTAATGAAATCTGTAATGCTATATTAAACACTTGCCAAAATCCAATAACAACTGAAGAAATAATTAAAAAAATATTTGATACTTATAATTTAGAAATTAATATAAACCAATATGCCCTTTTAGGTAGTACAATCAAATCATATTTAACCTATCTAAATAATCAAAACAGAGTTGAATACTTTTTCAAAGATAATTTACTATACTGGTTAATAAAAAATAATTAAAAAGGAGACAATACTATGAACGATGATTTTAACAATATAGATTTTTCAAAAATTGAAAGAATTAATTATGAGGTAAAAATTAACAATATAACTTTAACTCACTTTTATCAAGATCTAGGAGAAAAATATGCTGGCAAACCAATAAAAACATCTATCAAACTCGAAAAAGTCAATAACATTTGGAAAGAAATAATCATTCATTATTATCTAGATTTTCAAAATTTAGAAACAATAAAAGAAAATATCACTGAAATAGAAAATATCAAAATTGCTGAGTTTATTCAAAAATTAGAAAAATACAATCTAAAAGATTACAAAAATAATTATTACACCCAAGATCCTGAAGAAAATTCTGAATATTGGCAAATTGAATATAATGATAAATTTAAAATTACTGGAACTTATGATTCTCAAATAGATATTTTAATATTATTAATTAATTTCTTAGACTTTTCTAAAATTAAAAAATTTGAAAGCGAAAAAATAAAAATGAAATTAGAAGAAATTAATAAAGGAGATCTTGTATGACACAACTAGAATTATATAATCATACAAAAAATCCCTTAGATAATACGGCTACCATCGAAAGATTAATAGATATTTATAGTAAAACGGATATTAATTCAAGTTATTATGGAAATTTGGTTAAACCAATAACTCCAAAAAACACAGGTAAATATTACCATGAGGATGCTGATGAATTCTTTGCTTTATTATTTAATCTATGGAAACAAAAAGCAGTTACAATGACCAAAGAAGAATTTACAGATTTGTATAGACGCAGAAAACTAGACCAAGATTTTGTTGCAATGAGAAATTACCTTAAAACCGTTCCTGACGTTCAAACCGAAGCTCAGGCAAATGATATTTTAAATGGTAATACAAATAACCCAGAAGTAAACAATGCTTTAGACAAATATAAATATTCATCCCTAGGCGAAACTACTGGTTGGAATCACATTTGTTCTAAATATGTAGCATGTAAAAATGAAAGTACTCCAATAGTTGTACACCGTTTATATCTTAATGTAGACTCTTTCGATGTATACAAATTGGCAACACTATTTACTAAAAAATGTATTAAAAATAACGTACCATACTACTTTAAATTTGACCGTTATGCTTCTAGAGCCGACAGTTTCGTAATATACTCGTCAGATGAATATTTAACAACTTATATTTCATTTTTAAGAGAAATAAAAAAAGAACATCCTGAACTAGTATCAAGAATTGGTGAACCACCTTTACTAACTGGTAATATCGACGATTGGATAGGGTATGGCTCTGAACCACTTAAAGACAAAAATGGTAAAAATCGTTCATTTAATAATGTAAGAGCAAAAATAATTGAATCATCCATTAGTACCTCAACAAAAAGATGGGTATTAAATAACTATCACACGAAAGTTATTCGTAACGGTAAAAAAACTGACTTTGAAAATTACCTAGTTTCATTAGCAGTAGAAAATCTTCTAAAAAAATATTTAGAAAAATATACTAGTACTGAAGCTAGATTAAAAAACCAAAAAGCTAGTAGTAAGACTGTATACCAAGAATGTGGCTTTACTCTACAAGACCTAAAATCTCTAAGGTTTAAAAAGTATCTTTCTAATATTATAAAACCAAACTTAAACCACATGTTATTAGAAAGCTATTATGGAAGAGAAAGCTCAATAAATATTCCATTAAAAAACGGTCAAGCAACCACATTTAATAATTGGAATTTAGAAGAAATCCTAAGACATGTTTCCTCAAGAATAAAAAAAGCAGATCCAAATTATGCTAATGAAATTAAACAAGATATATTAGCAAAATCTGCCCAAGAAGGAATCGACCCTACAAAATTTTGCTATGATTCTCATATATCTGAAAGATATCAAATTGAAATGGCTAATAAACTCCCTAATGTACTTACTGCATCTAATATTACAAGTTATATTGATAAAAGTCTTCTAGGAAAAACAAAACTTCCAGGAGGCCAAATAGTAGACACTAAAGTTTATTTAGAAAGTATAGTCTTTCCTTTCCTACCAATAAATGGAGTTATAATTTTAAAAGACAATCGTGTATTAAATGTTAAACAATTTATAGAAGAATGCGTTCTAACAGAGTGTGCACTTAAATATAATAATAACTTTATAAGATATTATGCCGAAAATGTAAAAAATAATATCGGAGAAATATCCCTTATACTACAAGGAACTACTAAAATTATCAAGCCTGCTGATATAACTAATTATGTAAATCCTAAACTACTTGCTATGAAAGTAAGACTAGCTGACAATCAAGAAATTACTTATGAAGATTTCATAAAAACTTATTTTGCAGATTTTATATCTCCCTATGGCACTGTAATTTTAAAAACCGAGGGAGAAATCGATGCAATTGATTATATTGAAAACTATTTACCTGAATTAGTAAATAAATATGCAGGAAATATTAATAGAATACTTTTTAATTCAACAAGGAATAACCATGGAGATATAACAATAAATGAAAGATATACTAATGGTGTTAAAGCAAGATACTTAAACCAAATTAGTACAGTTTTAAGCTAAAATTTATTATCAAAAAAAGCAAACATTATAATTTTACAATAACGTTTGCTTTTTTATTATTCGTTACCCTTTAAACTAGTAACCATATCAATTTTACTTATCTTTTTAGCTAGCATTTTTGAAACAATGTATGAAATAACAAAAGTTCCAATCGCAGCACAAACATAAGAAACTATACCTATATACGCATTAAAATCATAGTGTTCAGCTATTGCTACTTTAAATAACCAATTAGTAAGCATACAACAAAGTGGCATTCCAATAATTATTGCTACAACAGCTATCCAATTATTTTGTTTTATAAATATATTTTTTATTTTTTGGTCTTTTTTCATTCTACCATCTCACTTTCAAATTACTATTTATAAAGACAAGTAGTAATTATAACGTCAAATGCATACTTACAATTTTATATATTCTAATCTTTAAACCATTTTACTAAAAATGGCTTAATTAATTCGTAAATAAATATTGCCATAAAGTTTATTAAGAATACTATTAATATCAAACTAATATCTATTGATGTTATACTTATTAATTTACCAATAGGTGTAACAAACACTATGAGTTCAATTAAAAGTATCAATAGTATTCCGTAATTCATTGCTTTATTAGAAAATAATCCCTGTTTAACAACTGACTCTTTCAAGTTTCTACAAGATATAGAATAAACTATTTCCTGTACTACCATTGAAAGAAGTGCTAAAGACATAGCTGTTTCTTGCCCATACATTTTTAAACTAATAAAGTAAGTGAGAACTACAAATATAGTTTCAATGATAGCTGAAGATGCGATACATGATTTTATAAATGGTGTAAATAATGGTTTATTAATGCCTCTTGGTTTTTTATTCATTATGCTATCTTCACTCTTTTCAAAAGATAAACATATACTAGGAATAGAATCAGTTACCAAATCAATAAATAAAATATAAATTGGTAATAAAATTGTTGTTTTAGTAAGTAGTCCTATAATAATAGTAAATATTTCAGCAAAATTACTTGATAATGAAAATACAATATTATTTCTAATGTTATTATATATTCTTCTTCCTTCTTCAACTGCTACAACTATTGTTGAAAAAGAATCGTCCATCAAGACTATGTCTGATGCAGACTTTGTAACATCAGTACCAGTAATACCCATTCCAATACCAACATGAGCATCCTTAATAGCAGGAGCATCATTTACTCCATCTCCAGTCATTGCTACAATTTTTCCACTATTTTGAAGTGCAAAAACAATTCTTTCTTTATGAACTGGATTTACTCTTGCATACACAGAATACCTTTTAACGACATTTTTTAGTTCTTCATCATTATATTTATCAAGTTCACTCCCAAGTATTGCTTCATTATCATTATCTATAATTCCAACATTTTTTGCAATAGCGGTTGCAGTATCTAAAGAATCTCCTGTAATCATTATTGGTCTAATACCAGCATTTTTACATAAAATAACACTTTTTTTAACACTTTCTCTTGGTGGATCTATTATTCCTAAAATACCAGCAAAAGATAAATCATTTTCCTCTTTTTCTAATTCTTTAATATCTTTTGGTATATAATCTAACTTTTTATAAGCAAACCCTAAAATTCTTAAAGCATTTTTAGAAAAATTCTTAACTTTATCTAAAATTTGTTGTTTTTCAATCTTAGATAGATTTACTTTTTCAATTAAAGAATCCATACTACCTTTGCATAATATATATACATCATTATCAATTTTATTTAAAGTAGTAAACATCTTTCTATCACTATCAAAAGGTATATCTAATATTCTCTCGCATTTTTTTCTCAATTTAAGAGAATCAATTTTTTTATTATATAGATAGTCATATAAACAAGTTTCTGTAGGATCACCTACATATTTATCTTCATAAATAAGGGCATCATTACAAAGCGCACATATATAATTAAGCATATTCTCATCTATTACATATTCTTCTTTAACAGTCATTTTATTTTGCGTTATAGTACCTGTCTTATCAGAACAAATAATATCTATTGCTCCAAGTGTTTCTACAGCTTGCATTTGTTTTACTACTGTTTTCTTTTTTGCTAAATTAGATATTCCGACGGATAATGTTATTGTAATTACAGTTGGCAACCCCTCTGGAATAGCAGCCACTGCGAGTGATGAGCATAGCATTATAATTTCAAGTATTGTATATTTATTAATTAAAGCTAAAATAAATATAAAAATTAAAATAATAAATACTATAAATGTAATTTTTTTAGAAAGTTCTTTTATTTTTAATTGTAATGGTGTTTCTATTCTATCAATTTCATTTAGTGATAATGCAATCTTACCTATCTCAGTATTTTTTCCTGTACTTACAACTATACCAGTACCTTTTCCATTAGTAATGCTTGTTCCTAAAAATAACATATTTTTTTGTTCTTGAAGAATTAAGTTATTTTTTAAAACATCTGAACTTTTTTGAACTGGAACACTTTCTCCAGTTAGCGCTGATTCATCTACTTTTAAACTTTCACATGAAAGTATTCTAATATCAGCAGGAACAGTTTCTCCGGATTCTAAATATATTATATCTCCTGGAACTAATTCTTTAGTGTTTATTACTATTATCTTATCATCTCTTTTAACTTTACAAGTGCTGGTTTCATATTTTTTTAAATCTTTTAATACTAAAGAAGCTTTTTCTTCTTGTATAAATCCAACAATAGCATTTATAAAAACCACAAAAAGAATGACAATAGTATCAGTATACTCGTGAGAATAAAAACATCCATAAAAATATAAAAGTAGTGCAACTACTAATAATATGATGATCATGGTATCGTTAAATTGTTTTAAAAATCTTAAAATCCAAACCTTTTTCTTTTTATTTAGAATAATATTTTGTCCATAATCTTTTAATCTTTTCTCAGTTTCTTTACTATCTAATCCATCAATATTACTATTTAAAATTTTAAATATTTCC
>URUT01000017.1 GCA_900551105.1 uncultured Mycoplasmatota bacterium | reverse complement strand
CATTTGATGTATCTATCCTAGAATTAGGTGATGGTGTATTTGAAGTTAAATCAACATCAGGAAATAACCATTTAGGTGGTGATGACTTTGATAAAACTGTTATGGATTACATTGTAGCAGAATTTAAAAAAGAGCATGGAATAGACTTATCAAACGATAAAATGGCAATGCAAAGAATTAAAGATGCTGCCGAAAAAGCTAAAAAAGATTTAAGTGGTATGAGTACAACTAACATTAACTTACCATTTATTAGTCAAACAGCAGACGGTCCAGTACACTTAGATATGAATTTAACAAAAGCTAAATTTGAAGACTTATGTCGTGATTTATTTGATAGTACACTAGAACCAGTACATAAAGCATTAAGCGATGCTAAATTAACAGCTAAAGATATAGATGAAGTACTATTAGTAGGGGGTTCAACAAGAATTCCTTACATTCAAGAATTAGTTAAAAAAGAATTAGGAAAAGAACCAAATAAGAGTGTTAACCCAGATGAAGTAGTTGCTATGGGTGCTGCAATTCAAGGTGGCGTACTTACTGGTGAAGTAGATGACCTAGTACTATTAGATGTTACACCTCTATCATTAGGAATTGAAACTCTAGGTGATGTCATGACTGTTCTAATTCCAAGAAATACAACAATTCCAACAAGTAAGAGTCAAGTATTCTCAACTGCTGCTGATAACCAACCAGCTGTTGACATTCATGTATTACAAGGTGAAAGAAAAATGGCACCAGATAATAAAACTCTTGGCCGTTTCCAATTAAATAACATTCCACCAGCACCAAGAGGTGTACCTCAAATTGAAGTAACATTTGATATTGATGCAAACGGAATCGTAAACGTTAAAGCTAAAGACCTAGGAACTGGTAAAGAACAATCAATTACCATCACATCAAACAATAACTTAACTGATGAAGAAATTGATAAAATGGTTAAAGAAGCCGAAGCAAATAAAGCAGCTGATGAAAAAAGAAAAGAAGAAGCTGATACAAGAAATGAAGCTGATCAAACAATTTTTGCAACCGAAAAAGCCATCAAAGATTTAGGCGACAAACTAACTGACGATGATAAAAAAGAAACTGAAAAGCTAATTGAAGACCTAAAGAAATCCCTTGAAGGCAAAGACATTGAAGACATTAAAAACAAAACTAAAGCTTTAAATGAAAAAGCTATGAGCTTAAGTGCAAAAGTTTATGAAGAAGCTGCTAAAGCAAACCAAAATAATAATGAAAACAATACAAATAACGGCCCAGAAGAAGCTGAATTTGTAAATAAAGACTAAAAGGTTCTAGAAAGTATCTAGAACTTTTCTTGGAGGTAAAAGTGGAATATAATAATCGTAACGAAGTAGAAAAAGACTATAAATGGGACTTAACAAGCTATTATAAAACAGCAAAAGATTGGGAAAAAGATTACTTAAAAATTAAAACTGAGTACTCAAAAATTAAAGAATACAAAAACAAAGTAACAAAATCAGCAAATATGTTATATCAAACTCTAGAAGAATACTTTGCCTATGATGCAAGGTTAGCAAAATTATACGTTTATGCTAATTTAAAACATGACGAAGATTTAGAAAACAGCGAAAATGCTCTAATGCTAAGCAAGATTCACAAAACCTATACTGACTTTATATCCCTTTCTAGTTTTATTGAGCCAGAAATAATCAAAACCGAAACTTCCAAAATCAAAAAAATGTTAAACACGCAAAAACTTAGCAAATATCGTTTCTACATTGAAAACATGCTAAGAACTAAAGAGCATACTCTATCAGCTACTGAAGAAGAACTAATTACTAAACTAACTAGTACCAATAGTGCCTTTAGAAACGTGAATAACACTTTGCTAAACTCAGTATTAGACTACGGGACAATTAATGATAATGGTACGACTACCAAAATAACTAATAGTTCTTATCGCATTATCATGCAAAGCAAAGACCGTAATACTAGAAAAAAAGCTTACGAGATGCTAACTACTACTAACCAAAAATTCAAAACTATTTTTGCAGAAAACTTAATAAGTAGCATGAAAAACGAAAGTACTATGGCAAATATTCGTAAATTTAATTCATCCCTAGAAGCTGAATTAGACTCATCTAATATCCCAAAAGATGTAGTAACTAGTCTCTATAACGTCGTTCATAAAAGATTAAACGTCTATCAAAAATACTTACGACTAATTAAAACTAGCCTAGGCTTAGAAAAATTAGCAAGTTACGATTTATCTGCACAAATTCTAACTGACGAGATGAGCTTCTCCGTAGAAGATGCTCAGTATCTAGTAACTGAAAGCACAAAAATTTATGGAAAAGAATACGCCGACATTATTAGTAAAGCTTTTAATGAAAACTGGATTGATTACTGTTCATACAAAGGCAAATCAAGTGGGGGCTATTGCACATCTTGTTACAATGCTCATCCAGTTATCCTTCTAAACTTTTTTGGCAAATTCACTGATGTTAGTACCATTGCTCATGAACTAGGACATGCAGTTCATTATTATCTAAGTCAAAAAAATAATGACAAACATAACTATGATAATGACATCTTTGTAGCCGAAGTAGCATCACTAACTAATGAATTAATCCTATCTTATTTTATCAAAGAAAATAGCCGTAACAAAAAATTAAAATTAATAGCGATTTACAATATGATTGAACTAATTCAAAACAACTTATTTGATGCTTGCTTAGAAGGTGAACTAGAAAACAAAGCGTATGAGATGTTAGACAAAAATGAAATCATCGGTGAAGAATTTCTAACCAATACAATTAAAGAAATTAAAGAAAAATACTATGGCAAAGAAGTAGAACTAGATGAGTTAAGTTCTTACTCATGGATTAGAAGAGAACACTATTTTTATCCATTTTACCTATATAAATACGCTACTGGCGTAGTAGCAGCAATTACCGTTGCAACAAAAATTATTAAAAACGAAGATGATATGCAACAAAAATATATCAAATTCTTAAAAAGTGGTGACACCAATTACCCAGTAGAACTACTAAAAAATATTGGTATTGATATGACTAAAGAAGATGTTTACGATAATGCAATATCATTCTTTAGTGACCTAATAGATGAATTTAATGAGGAAAGTGATAGTTAATGGCAAAAAAAGATTATTATGAAGTATTAGGCGTTCCTAAAACTGCCACTGATGCTGAAATTAAAAGTGCATTTCGTAAATTAGCAAAAAAATACCATCCAGATGTTAACAAAACCGAAGATGCCGCAGAAAAATTTAAAGAAATTGGCGAGGCTTATTCTGTTCTAAGTGATCCAGCAAAAAGAAGCCAATATGATAGATTTGGCAGTAGTGCTTTTGATGGTACTGGCGGTGGTGGTTTTGGAGACTTCCAAGGTGGGTTTGGTGGCTTTTCAGGCTTTGATTTTGGCGATATAGACCTAAGCGATATATTTGAAAACCTAATGGGTGGTGGTCGTAGTAGAAGAAGCAGTGGAGCAAGAAAAACAGCCGTAAAAGGCGATGATGCTCTAGTAAAACTAACCCTAACATTTGAAGAAGCCGTATTTGGCTGTGAAAAAACCTTTAAAATAATGGTTAACGAGCAGTGCACTTCTTGCCAAGGGAAAGGTGGTATAGGATCTCACACCTGCCCAAAATGTAACGGAAAGGGAAGAGTGATATCATCACAAAGATCCCTATTTGGTGTAATTCAAACCGAAACTGTTTGTCCTTCTTGTCATGGAAGCGGTGAAACATTTGATAATAACTGCTCTGAATGTAAAGGCAAAGGCGTAATTCGCCGTGAAAAAACCATAACCATGCGCGTTCCAAGAGGCGTCGACACTGGCGATCAAATGCGTATGACCGGTAAAGCCTCAAGTGGTATTAACGGTGGACCAAACGGCGATATTTATATAGAATTCTCTGTTAAAGAACACGAACTATTTAAAAGAGATGGCAAAGATATTTATCTAATTTGTCCTCTTACAATAACAGAAGCAGTTTTAGGATGTGAAAAAGAAATACCATCAATTAATGGTAAAATAACCATAGACATTCCAGCTGGAACTCAAAATAACGAAAAAATCAAAGTTAAAGGTGCTGGAGTAGATGATGAAAAAATAGGTAAACAAGGAGATATGTTTGTTATAACTAACATTATCATTCCTACGAAGTTAGATAAAAACCAAAAGAATTTATTTAATGAACTATCAGAAACTACTCTAGATAACAACGAAGCCTTTAAAAAAATGAAAAAATTTCTATAAACACTTTATAGAATTTTTTTATTTTGTTATAATTAACTAGAGGAAAAAACATGAACATATTAGATATATTTTATAATAGTTTTATTAAAGAAGCATCTCTAGGAACCATAGAAGCCTTTTTTATGTACAACATTATATTCACAACTAGGGTTGACGGAAAACAAGTAACCACTAGTGCTCCTAAAGAAGGAATATTAATACCGAATCTAAATATTAACGAAAAAACAAAATTTGACTCATTCCTTCTATCTTACGTAGAAAGTGCTCTAAACTTTTATGACCTATCAGCATTTGAAGGTACAAGTTCAGATAAAATAAAAAGTCTTTTAGCATATCTATTCGCAAATGCCACAACTGATGATTTTGATGACCCAATTAGTTTTCTAGAAAGAAGAATCAAATTTTTAAATTCAGACCTATCAAAAAATAAAATAAACGCATTTATTCCAATATTTAATAGTTACTTAAAGGTAGGTATAGTTAAAGATAAAGAGTATAATGAAACTCCCTACAAATTAGTAAGTTCTCTAAATAGTGATGAAGGAATATATTATTTTCCTGAAATAAAATTTGGCATAGCAGACAACACTCTATACATCTATGCTATTCAAAATCGTGAGCAAGAAAAAACACCATACACCAAAAAAATTAATAGATTATTATATAAAGTTAACAGTGGCTTTAAAGATGAAAGTGAAGCTCATCTAGAAGATACCACCGCAAGTTTTACCGTAGCGGCCAGTATCATCTTAGCTTTCATTAATACTCTTGGAATTACAAAAATTAAAATATCAAGTATTTTAATAGAACGCTGGAATGCCAAAAAAGTTGCCATTGATAAAAAAGTGAAATACAAAAATTTAAACGCTGAAGCTGAAGAAACTCTAAATAACGAGCAAGAAAAAATTCAAACCAATTTAACCGAAAAATTTTTAAGAACTTTCTTAAGACTTACAAGTGAATGTGAAGGCCTTACTATTTCATCATATCCTTACGATATTGATCCTTACTTAAATCTAAAAATAACCGGACCACTAACCAGTAAAAATGAACTATTAAATGACACAATTACAAGTATCACAGCAGCAAAGTCAAAAGAAAATAGTTTAAAAACATTATAATCCCCCTTTATAGAATCCATATTCTTTGATATAATTAACTAGGTGACTAACGATGAAAAAAGAAAAAAAAATAATCCCAAGTAGAGAAGTAATATCAGACTATATTCCATATCTAATCATTATTTTAGTGGTAATTATTATTAGAACATTTATCGCTACTCCAATTAAAGTAAACGGTCCAAGTATGTTTACAACCCTTGAAGATGGCGATATTATGATATTAAATAAAATAGGTTATAAAGTTCACGGCCTAAAACGTTTTGACATTGTCGTAGTAAAAACTGATAAAAAACCAATCATCAAAAGAATTATTGCTTTTCCTGGAGAAAGCGTCAGCTACATAGATGGTAAATTATACATTAACGAAAAAGAAGTAGAAGATAAATACTCTCTATCTGAAACAGCTGACTTTGATGAAGTAAAACTAAAAGATGACGAATACTTTGTAATGGGTGATAACCGCATTTTATCTCAAGATAGTAGAATCATCGGTCCAATCAAAAAAGACCAAATCCTAGGCAAAACCAATATTGTTCTATACCCATTTTCTAAAATTGGTATCGTAAAGGACTAGCCTATGAATATCTATCTAATATCTAGTTTCTCAGAAAGACTACTAAACGATGAACTAAATAAAATAACCAAAAACGCCACTAATATTACCAAAATTAATTACAGTGACTCAAACATTAATGAAGTTATTGAAGAATGCAACTACATATCACTACTTGACGAAGACAAAATAGTAATTGTTAGAAATTTTAAAATTAGCGCCGAAAGCAAAAAAATAGAAAGCTACCTAGAGCACCCAAATGATAAAACCAAACTAATTTTAATTACCGATAGTATAGATAAAAGAAGCGTAATCTATAAACTAATAAATAAAAATGGCCATGTTATTGAAATAAGCGAACTTAAACCAAATGACCTAAACACAAAAGCAAATAACTATGCCAAAAGTCAAAATATCAAAATTTCTTATGGTGCTTTAAACTTGCTTTTTGAATACAACCTAAATAACTATGATTTAGTATTAAATGAAATAGATAAAATAAGTAATATCACTAAAGATATCACTGAAAGTGAAGTAGAAGAGTACGGCGCTAAACTAGTAAGTGATGAATCTTATGCTTTAGCTGATGCTATCACCAATAAAAATTATGCGGTTATTCCCAAACTCCTTAATGACTTTGAAACCTCAAAAAATGACTGCATTCCATTTGTAGCTCTTCTTGCTTCATCTTACCGTCTAATCTATTTTGCTAAAGCCATGAATAAAACCCCAGATGAAATAGCAAGAATTCTAGCAGTTCACCCATATCGTATGAAACTAGCCAAAGAAAAAAGCATTAAATATACTAAAGAAGAACTAGAAAACATCCTACTAGAACTAGCTGAGTTAGATTATAAATTTAAAAGTGTCAATATTCCTCAGTATAGTTTACTTAAAACCTTTATTAGTAATCACATCTAAAAAGCGAGTTTAATTACTCGCTATTATTTTGCTTAATTTATTCATGTTAGAAAGAAATTACTTTAAAAGTTCCTTTATCTTTTCAGTATTTTTAAAATTCAATTTAGCAATGCTTTTAAGCTTATCAAAACCATATTTTCTTACAATCATTGCTCCAATCTCATCAACCTCTTTGCCAGCGCCTTTCTTAAGAAATGTATTAACACTTTCGCCAAGCTTATCAAACTCTTTAAGAAAAATATATCTACTAATAATAGAAGAAGCCGCAACACTTAAACACTTATCTTCAGCCTTAGTCGTAAAAGTAATCTGCTTACAAACTTCCTTAGCTCCACTTAAATAACCAAAATAATTCTTCGGATAACAAAACTGGTCAACAACAATATAATCATAACTAATATTTGGCTTACTTAAAATCTCACAAAGAACTTTATTATGTAAAATAGCTTTAACCTTATTCATATTATGATCATACTTATTATAAGTTTCATTATTAAGAATATAAGTAACATGTGGTATTTCCTTAATTAAAGTAGGGCCAATCTTTAAAATCTTATCATCCGTAAGTTTCTTAGAATCTCTAACTCCTAAATCAGTTAAAAGTTTCATCATATCTCTACTAACGTAAGAAGCTGTAACTACAATTGGCCCAAAATAATCACCAGTACCAACCTCATCAGAACCAACCGTCGCCGCATTTACAAACCTCGTATCTTTTTCTTCCTTTTTCTTTTCTTCCTTCTTAGAAAGCTCCAAATCAATATCTCTGTGATTCCAAGACCTCTCTAAATCCTTCCACATATTAGCATCAATATCTGCACTCATTCCTTGAAACATCGCTTTACCTGACTCATACAAAGTAATAATTGTATCTGCCTCATCAGCTTGAAATATCGCATAAGGTGGAGTTTTACTTCTTTTCTTATCACTATAATACTTAATCATCTCATTTTTTATATTATCACTAACTTTAAAAACAATAGTCATGCACAAATCACCTAACAAAATAATACCATAAAAGAATAAATAAATCTTTATTTTTTTGAGCATTTATAATATAATTCTAATAGGATGTGATTTAATGAACATAATAGATTATATAATCATTGGAGTCTTATTACTATCTGCTCTAGTTGGTTTTAAAAAAGGAATAATTAATAGTATAGTAACATTTGTTGGGACAATTATTGTCATCATACTAGCATTTTACTTAAAAAATCCTGTATCTAACTTATTTTATGACTATATACCATTTTTAAACTTATTTGGAAAATTTAGTGGTGTACAAACATTTAATATTTTAGTTATAGAAGGACTAAGTTATGCAGTAACTCTAGCAATCATAAGTACTATCTTAGGCGTAATTGCTAAAGTAACCGGTGTTGTCGGAAGACTTTTAAATAGTGGACTTATCCTAGGTATACCAAGCCGTATTGGTGGTTTAATTTGCGGAGTACTAGAAGGCGTAGTTGTATCATTTATCATAGTATTCTTACTAAGCACCATCAGTAGTACCTCAGAACTAGTAAATAAAAGTTCTTATGCAGATACACTACTAACTAAAACGCCAATCTTATCAAGCTATATTAAAGACACTTATAACGGCGTAAATGAGGTATACACAATCTGTATCAACTATGAAAAAGAAAAAGACAAAACTGAAGCTAACGCTGAAAGCTTAAGAGTACTACTAAAATATAATATAATTACTCCTGAAAGTGCTGAAAAACTTGTTAATAACAAAAAATTAACCTTCACAGGTGCAAGTGATATTATTAATGATTATAGAAAGGAAACTCAAAATGATTGAATATCTAAGTAATCAAGAATTAAACGATGTTTTAACAAACGACTTAACTATCGTTGATTTTTTTGCAAACTGGTGTGGTCCCTGCAAAATGCTTGGTATGGAGCTTACCGAATTAGAAGGCATTAAAATTATCAAAGTAGATACTGACACTCACGCAGAATTAGCTCAAAGCCATGGTGTAATGAGCATTCCCACAGTAGAAATCTACAAAAACAAAGAACTAGTAACTAAATTTATTGGTTTTAAAACTAAAGAAGAAATAGAAGAAATCTTAAAAGAATACAAATAAGCCGTAAGGCTTTTTTTCTTGCAATATCAACCAAAACGTAGTAGTATAAACATCACTAACCAAAGCGGGTGTAATAATGGCAGAAGAAAATTATATAGATATAAACACACTACCAAAGAGTTTACTTAAAGAAGAAAACAAGCGATTAATTGAATTAATGTTAGAAGGGGACTTTGATGCTAGACAAAAGCTCATAGAAAGTAACATGCGACTAGTAACTTACCGAGTATCTACTAGATATGGGTCTGTAAACTATGATAAAGAAGAACTGGTTTCCATTGGTAATTTAGGTCTAATTAAAGCTGTTGATACCTTTGATCCAGCTAAAGAAACGGCATTATCGACCTACGCAATTAAATGCATTGATAACGAAATTAATATGTTTTTAAGAAAATTAAAAAAAGTTCAAGCAGATATAAGTTTAAGCCAGCCTGTAAATATCGGTCAAAAAGATAAAGAACGCCACATTGAAGATTTTCTATCTGATGGTTTAGACATTGAGGAAGAATATCTTAATGCCGAAACAATTCTTAGAGTAAGAGAACTTGTAAAAAAACTTCCACCAGCACTAAGAGAAACAGTAAATCTTTATTACGGATTTAATGGTGGCAAAAGATATACCCAAGAAGAAATAGCAAAAAAAGCAAACTGTCTTCAACCAACAATTCATAAGAGACTAAAAAAAGCAGAGAAACTAATCAAAAGAGAATTAGAAAAACAAGAACGAGAAACTCACAACTACTTAACACCTGCAAGTACAAAAGCCGTAACTACATCTAAAAAAGCTATAACTGCAAACCAAGAATTTAAATTACCAAAAAAAATAACTAGGAACAAAACGTTCTACGAGATTCTAAATGAGTTTTCAAAAGAACAAGTCGATAAAGCCATATCAGTTTTAGATGATGAAGAAAAACAGTTAATTTTAACAAGGTATAATGGTAATTTTAATAACCGACCAACTGGTAAGTTAACAAGCCAGCAAAGCAATCACTTTTACCATGTAACAATTCCTAAAATTAAAAGAATAATTGTCCGTCAAGAAGGCGAAGTCGAGCAAGCTAATGTAACGCCTAGAAAAAATCCACAGAAACAATATTCTAGAAAAACATTCTATGAACTATTAAGTCCTTATCCTAAAGAATGGGTAGATGAAGCATTCGAAAGTTTAACCGAAGAAGAAAAACAAATAATATTAGATAGATACAGTGGTAATTTAAATTTTGAACCAGTAAAAACAACGAGCACCGCTACCTGTAAAAAAATTCATAAAAGCATCATTCCCAAAATAAAACATGCAATCGCAGTAAAACATTCAGCAAAAGGAAAATGCAAAACAATCTATGAATATTTTTGTAAATATTCAAGGGAACAAATAGATAAAGCAATAGCAAGTCTAAGCGATGAGGAAAAGAAAATCGTTCTATTAAGATATGCTGGCGACTTAAATAATCCACCCGTTGGTAAACTTACAGAAGCTCAAAGAAAAAAATTTTATGGATATATAGTTCATAAAATAAGAAATAGGCTTAGTGCCCAAGATGTTGCAACTCAAAATGCAAAACAATTACCAAAACCAGTAAAACCTAGTACCGAAGAAGTAGAAGAATTAACAAAAGAAGATTATCAAAAAGTTTTAGAACTAATAAAAAACAAAAATTTTGCATACATCATATATGGATTTAAACCAAAAGAAATCATGATGATAATCCTCTTACTAGGATATATTAATAGTAAAAGTTATTCTATTAGTACTATTGCTAAATTTTTAGAAATTAGTGAAAGCGAAGCAATAAGTGCAGGCAAATGTGCATTAGAAAAGTTTAAACAGAGAATAAATCAAATAATGGAAGGTGAAGACTTTAGTACGCAGGGGGCCATTTCACCAACCGAAAAAGACTCCGGCGACTCACCATTTCATATGTAAAAATTCCTGTTAGCAGAATGTTTAACTACATTTTTCAACATTTTCAATCATTTATATTGCACGCATAAAATAATAATGTTATAATACATTTAGCTTTGAAAGGAGGGATTATAATGACTAAGGTAGAAGTTAGAAATGGCAATGTTGATAATGCTCTAAAGAGATTCAAAATTAAAGTAGCTCGTAGTGGTGTCCCTTCTGAACTAAAAAAACATAAATGCTACGAGAAACCAGGAGTTCGTAGAAGAAACGAACTTAAAGAAATGATTAAGAATTCTCGTAAGAAAAATCGTAATAGAGACTAGGAGAAAATAATATGTTAGAAAAAGTTAATAGTGATTTAGTAACTGCAATGAAAGAGCAAGATAAGTTTACTTTATCAGTACTACGTATGCTTAAAAGTGCTCTTAAAAATGAAGAAATAAATAAAAAATCATCACTTACTGATGATGAAGTTCTAGCAGTAATTAAAAAACAAGTTAAAACTCGTAAAGATAGTAAAGAGGAATATTTAACATATAACCGCACAGATTTAGCAGATAATTTAGAAAAAGAAATAGAAATCTTAAATAAGTACCTACCTGAAGAATTAAGCGATGAAGAACTAGAAAAAATCATTGATGAAACAATCAAAGAACTTAATCCTGATGGTATGAAAGGTATGGGGCTTGTAATTAAAACAGTTGGCTCAAAATGTGGAGCAGCCGCTGATATGAAAAAAGTAAGCTCAATAGTAAGAGAAAAACTACAATAAATCACACAAAAGTGTGATTTTTTTCCACACTCATATTTGACACGGGGTTGTTATATAATAAAAGAAGAAAATAGGTGGTAAAATGAAAATCAAAAACTTATCACTAGTTCTTCTTTTGAGTGTATTTGTAGTGATAACTGGTGTCATATTTTTAAAAAATTACGAAACCGAAACTTTAGTAGAAACTAAATGGAACGAAAAAGAAGACACGCTTTTGGCAATAACGATAGATGGCGAAGATGCAAATGCTTTTCCAACAACAAACACTTATACAGCAATTGTTAATTGCTCTAATGGAGCTGGAACTGCAACCAATCCATACAAAGTCGCATACTAATATCTATCAAATAAGGTACTCATGTCTTATTTTTTTCTATGCCACATATAATTAAATGGTGAAGAATATGCTAAATATAATAGATAATGCCTTAAGAGATAAATCATACTATATTTGTTTATATGATAATAATATTTATATATATAACTATGAGTGTATTCTATCTTTCTCTGATAAAGTAATTTTAGTTAAACTAGCTAATCAAAATATTAAAATAAAAGGTCTAAACCTTAAAATAAAGAGACTAGAAAAAGTAGAGTTACTTATTGAAGGAATAATTAGCGGAGTCTTATATGAATAAAAGAATATGGCTTGAAGTAAAAAAATATGAAAATAAATTTATTAAAAAATGTATAGATAATCAAATATCTTTATATGATGTAAAATATTTTAAAGACCACTTAGAAGTTTTAATAGATGTTAAAGATTACCGTAAGATTAAAAAACTAAACTATTACTCTAAAATTAGAGTTTTTAAATATGATGGATTTCTTTCTCTAAAATACTTAATTAAGCAAAATCTTTTTTATATTCTCGTAGTAGCATTATCGTTTATTTGGGTAAACTATTTATCAAACTATATTTTAGATGTACAAGTTATTCATCAAAATAGTCGTATTAGAAAACTAGTTAGTGAAGAATTAAAAAACCATGGCATAAAAAAATATACTCTTGGTTATTCTTTTGAAACTCTAGATAAAATAACTAAAGAAATTCTTAAAGATAATCCAAATACTCTAGAATGGCTAAGCATTACTAAAGATGGCATGAAATATATTATTAGAGCTGAAGAGCGAATAATCATCGCACCAAAAACCGAAGATAAGCCAAGAGATATCATCGCTTTAAAAGATGCCTACATCACCAAAGTAGTTAGTACCAAAGGTGTTCCTCTTGTAAGAAGTGGTGACTATGTCAAAAAAGGTTCCACATTAATAAGTGGCAAAATAACTCTATACGAAAACGTTAAAGGTCTTGTTCCAGCAGCAGGCGAAGTTTACGGCAATATTTGGTACAATGCCGAAATCAGCATGCCCAAAACTGAAGAAATAGAAACTAAAACTGGTAATGAAAGATATAACTTTAATATCAATAATCGCATTCTAAGAAAGAATAAATATCAGTATTTCAAACAAGAAAATATTAAAGAAATTAAAATCTTCTGGTTAAAAATCAAAATCTACAAAGAAATAGAGTATACTAAAACAACTAAAAAAAATGAAGAAAAAGATGCCCTAAATCGCATAAAAGAAGAGTTTAATAAAAAACTTGCTGGAAAAGGTGAAATAATTAGTCAAAAAGTTTTGAAAAAAGATGAAAATGATAGTACAATAAACTATAGAGTATTTGTTATTACAAATGAATTAATAAACGAGTATTCATACATTGAGGAAAGTGATCTAAATGATACCAACCAAAGCAATTAATCTCTTAATTGAAATGTGGCCAATGTTATTATTATTTGTTATTGTGTTAATAACCATTAGACTAACTTACATTAAAGTAAATAAAAAGAAGTTTGTCTTATATAAAGAACTATTATCACTATCATTTATCGTGTATATCTTATTACTATTTGAACTAGTAACAAGCACTGATTTTGAATCCTATTCAAATAATTTTATCCCGTTTAAAGAAATGTTTAGGTATCACTTAAACAGTAAGTTATTTTATCGTAACGTTATTGGTAACATCTTAATATTTGTTCCCTTTGGTTACTTTATAAGTTATTACTGTAAACTGCCAAAAGTTTGGTACAATCTTTTAATCACCTTTATCACTAGTTTTAGTATTGAAACTATCCAGTCATGTATTGGCAGAAGCTTTGACATAGATGACATTATCCTAAATGTAATAGGAGGCTTATTTGGCTATCTAATATACGTAATAACCAAACTTGTATTTAAAAAATACTCAGACACCCTTAAAAACAACTTGCTGCTTAATGTTATTTGTATTATCGTAATCGTAACATTAAGTATAATAATACTAAATATATATGGAGTAAGATTATGAATGATATAGAAATTATTGATAAAGTAAATTATAAAGATTATGATTATTTAGAAGATGTATTAGAATATACTCTAGAAAAATTAAAAATAGAAAATGCTTGTTTTAGTTTGATTCTTACTAATGATGAAGAAGTGCATGAACTAAATAAAACCTATCGGAGAATTGATAGAACAACTGACGTAATAAGCTTCGCTTTAAATGATAACGGCATGTTTCCTGGACCAATTAATGTTTTAGGTGATATTTACATCAGCATTCCTAAAATGAAAAGCCAAGCCATAGAATATGCTCATAGTGAAAAACGCGAACTATCCTTTTTAGCAGTTCATGGTTTATTACACCTTCTAGGATATGATCACACCTTAGGTGAACAAGAAGAAAAGGAAATGTTTGACTTACAAAAAGAAATCTTAAACGAAAAAAATATTATAAATTAAGGAAGAATAAAAATGGTTGAAAATTTAAAAAAAATAATCAAAAACGCCTATACCCCCTATAGTAAATATAATGTTGCTTGTATTCTAATTATGACTAATAATCAAGAATTTATTGGGGTAAATGTTGAAAATGCTTCATACAAAAATGGTTTATGTGCTGAGCAAGTTGCCGTAGCTTCTGCTATCGCTGATGGTTACAAAAAAGAAGATTTTAAAGAAATTCACGTTATGGGTAGCAGTAAAGAAATCTGTAAGCCTTGCTTTTTATGTAGAGAATTACTTGTTGAGTTCTTTAGTGAAGAAGCAGATGTATACTGCTATAATAAAAATGGTAAATGTGAAATATTTAAAGTAAAAGACTTATGCCCACATCCGTTTGTTTTGGAGGAAAAACATGATTAACGAATTAGAAAGATTATTAAGTAACGCGCATGCTCCACATGACACTTTATGTTTTAGTAGTGTAGTAGTAACTACTGATGGTCGTACATTTGGTGGTGTAACTGTTAAAAATAATATTTTCCGTGATGCTATCTACGCAGAGCAAGCAGCCATTGCTAGAGCCGTAGCGTGTGGCTACAAAAAAGGCGATTTTGATAAAATATACATTATGGTTGGTTCAAATAATATAAATGACTTAAAATATTTTAATAAAGATGTTATAATTGAATTCATGGGGCCAAGCTCATTAGTTTATTTATATGACTTAAATCGTAACGAGAAAATATTAAAAGTTGGCTCATTAACATTCAATATCTACTAAAAGAAAGGATGATTTTATGAAAAGTGGGTTTGTAAGTATTATAGGTAGACCAAACACTGGTAAAAGCACACTGCTAAACACTATATTAAAAACACACTTAGCAATTGTATCAAACGTGGCTGGTACCACTAGAAATGCAATTCAAGGCGTATACAACGACGAAGATACACAAATAATATTTATAGATACTCCAGGAATTCATAAACCGCAAGATAGACTAGGAAAACTACTTAACCAAGAATCATACAAATCACTTGATGATATAGATGTTATTCTTTTTATGGTAGATGCCACCGCGCCTCTTGGTAAAGGTGATAAATTTATCGTAGAAACCCTAAACAAAGTAAAGTCACCAGTTATTCTAGTGTTAAACAAGATAGACAAACTAAATAACGAAGAAATATTAAACGCTATTAATAGGTATAAAGACTTATATGATTTTGCTGATATCGTACCAATAAGTGCTATTAAAGATGATAATGTAAGCCGTCTAATTAGTGTTATCAAAAAATACTTGACAGACGATATCAAATACTATGACGATGAAACTCTTACCAATACTAGTGTTAGATTCATCATCAGTGAGCTTGTAAGAGAAAAAATCTTAAATTTAACAAATGATGAAGTGCCGCACTCAGTAACTTGTGTAACAACGCTTTACGAAGAAAAAAGCAATATTATAAATATTAACGTAGATATCATTGTTGATAGGGATTCACTAAAGAAAATAATTGTTGGTCATCAAGGCTCAATGATTAAAACTATTGGTTCTTATGCAAGAAGAGATATTGAAACCATGTTACACAAGCAAGTATATTTAGAGTTGTTTGTAAAAACAATTAAAAATTGGCGTGATAAAGAAAAATATTTAACCGAATTAGGTTTTAGAGATTATTAAGGAGTTGAATTAGATGAAATTAACACGTGATCAAAAAATAGAAATAGGTAAAACTTGCCTAGAAGCCTATGTAAATGGCGCAACTTATACGAATTTAGAAGATACTTTATTTTTTGGAGAGTATTATATGACTGAAACTCTAAAAAGTTATATAAAAATGTATATAGCAAGTGAAAGCATTGAAAATCCTCAAAACGAAGCAATTCTGCAATATCAAGAAAAAACTAGAAGAAATGTTCAAGCTAAAGCTGATAGTCTTTCATTAAGTAAAATTTTATCTCTTAATTTAGATGAATTCACAGAATATTATCAAGGCCTAAGTGACAGTAAAAAATATTACCAAAGAAAAATACTTAGAGAAAATAAAGATAAAAATTCTGCTTATGCTGACATAATCCAAAGTTTTATTGATGCTACCGCCAAAGATGCTGAAAGACGAATAGTAGAATCTAGAAAAAAATTAACAGAAGACTCTGAAAAAAGTATTTCAGAATTAATAAAAAATTATTTGAATTCCGATTATATATTCCCACCTGAGTTAATGACAGTAAATCATGGTATTAATCATTTAAATCATTTTAATAAAGTAATGAAACAAGTGGCTGAAGATACCGAAATGACAAAATACTCTCCAGAATTCCATGCTTTATGCGAAGAATTTGCAAGAGAAAGATTTATAAGAGAAGAAAGCGTTAAAGAACTAATAAAAGATATTGCTTTTAAAATCCAATTTGGAATAAAAGATGGAAATGGTAATAGAAGAAAATTTACTATTTTAGATTATTATAGAATGACTCATTATAGCATGGATGAATTAATCAGTGTTTCAAAGAGAATGTATTACCAGCAAAGACTAGATCTAAATTGTGGTCACATTCTTCAGCAGTTTAGAGCGTATACTTTAGCTGGTGATCATAAAGTAGATAAAGAAAGAATTGTTAAATATTCTTATAGTGAAAATGGTCGCGTTTTATTTAATGATGAAATAGATGATATTATTGCTTATTTAAATGACAACAATATCCCACTAACATTATGTACATATAAAGAAGCATACCATGAATATGTTACTGGAAGATTGCCAATTTCAAAAAAGTGAATAAAATATAACATATAGTCCCATTATAGTAGTAGAAAGGCGGCTAGGGATTATATGACAAAGAAAGAAGCTTGGGAACTATTTAAAGAAACAGGAGAAATAAAATATTATTTAATATATAAAAAAGGTGAGTAGTAAATGTTAACTGAGGTAGAAGGCATAGTAATAAGTGAGACAAATTATCAAGAAACAAGTAAGATAATTAATATCTTAACAGCAGGTGGTATCGTAAGTGCCATCGTTAAAGGCGCTAAAAGTTTAAAAAGTCCATTAAGAGTACCAACAATGAATTTATCATATTCTAAATTTTGGCTTTACTATAAAGAAAATAAATTAAGTACTATTAAAGAAGCTGATATTATTAATGACTTTAAAAACATCAAAAATGATATTATCTTAATTAGTTATATGTCTTATCTATGTGATCTATCCAAACAAGTATTTAAGCAAAATTCAAACCCTAAAATATATAATTTATTAATTAGTAGTTTGTTAAAAATAAATGATGGCCTAGACCCAGGAATAATAACTAATATTTATGAAACTAAAATGTTAGACTACCTCGGTGTAGGCCTTGTTTTTGATTCATGCTGTTTATGTGGTAGTAAAACAGATATTATAACCATATCAGCAGACGAAGGCGGTTACATTTGTAAGAAATGTTATACTAATCAAATTATTTATAATAGTAAAACTTTAAAAATGCTAAGAATGTACTATTTAGTAGATATAAATACTATCAGTAAACTAGAAATAAGTGCTGAAGTAAAAAATAACATCGACTACTTTCTAAAAACCTATTACGATAGATACACGGGTCTATATTTAAAAAGTAAAAAGTTCCTAGAAAAAATCAAAGGTTAGGAGTTTTTAAATTGATAGAAAGTAAAGAAATAAAATACATTTACTCGCTTATTAAAGGCGATAAATTAATAAATATTAATAACTTTATTCAAAAAGAAGACTTTAATAGTTACATAGAATTTAAAGATGAACAAGAGATAACTGGCATCTTTATGCCTCTAATTAATATTTTTACTAAAGAAACTGCCCCAGTACTAATAACCGCTTTAAGAAAATATACTGGTGCATCTTTCAAAGATATTAATGCTATATTAAGAAATAACTGGGATAACGAAATAAATGGTGAAGTAGATAAAGAAAAAATAAAAGAGGTAAGCGAGCTAACAACAAATATTGAAAAAGCCATTAGCTTATTTCCCAAAACTAATAAAAACTTTATAGTATTTAGAGGCGTAACCATAGATGCTTTTAAAAAATATGGAGTGCAGAATTTAAACGAATTAAATCACTTAAAAGAGTGTTTTATCTATGAAGATGGTTTTACTAGTACAGCTCTTACCAAAGAAGCTAGTTACTTTGAAACTGAAATAGAAAATCATGGTACATCTAACATCTTAATTAAATATTATGTACCTAAAGAATTTAATGAAGGAGCACCTCTAATATCAGACATTCTAAGTTATAAAAAAGAACAACTAGAATTCCTACTAGCAAAAGAAAGCTTAGCTAAAGTTTTAGATATTAAAATAAGTGAAAATAAAGCTATTATCGAAACTATTTTAATTCCTAAAAGTATTTGGAAATAAACAGCAATTAACTATTTTAAAATAGTTTTTTTTGTGATAAAATTTTTTTATAGAAACGAAAAGAGGAATTTACATGAATTTAAAAGACTTATACATAAATTATTTTGTTAGCAAAGGACACAAACAAATTCCTTCAGCGCCAGTAGTTCCTGAAAATGATGCAAGTGTATTATTTAATACAGCTGGTATGCAGCCACTTATTCCATATCTAATGGGTAAACCACATCCTTATGGGACAAGATTAGTAGACTACCAAAAATGTATTCGTACTAACGATTTAGATTCTGTTGGCGATGTTACCCATCATACATTTTTTGAAATGTTAGGAAACTGGTCACTAGGTGATTACTTTAAAAAAGAAAGCATTGAATATAGCTTTGAATTTCTTACAAAAGTACTAAATATTCCTGTAGAAAAGCTAGCTGTAACTGTTTATAAAGGTGATGATCAAATTCCTAAGGATGAAGTAAGTATTTTCTGCTGGGAAAGTTTAGGCATTCCAAGTGAAAGAATTGCTTGTTTAGGTAAAGAAGATAACTTCTGGATAGCAGGTGAAACCGGCCCATGTGGTGGTGATACTGAAATATTTTACTTTCGTAGTAATGATGAAGCTCCTAAAGTTTTTGACCCCGAAGATGCCAGATGGGTTGAAATTTGGAACAACGTTTTCATGGAATATGTCAAAAAAGAAGATGGCACCGTAGAACTTTTACCTAAGAAAAATGTTGATACTGGTATGGGCCTTGAAAGAGTAGTAGCAGTCTTAGAAGGCGTTAATGATAACTATAAATCAAGTGTTTGGTTAGACATAATTAATAAAATTTGTGAAATATCTAATCTTCCTTATGAAGGCAATGAAAAATCTATTAGAATTATCGCTGACCATATTAGAACAAGTGTCTTTATCCTAGCCGATGAAGCAGGGGTTGTCCCATCAAACACTGATAGAGGTTACATTCTAAGAAGACTAATTAGAAGAATGCTACGTCACGCTAGAAAACTTAATATAGACTTAAATAGTGATTTTGAAGAAACTCTAGCAAAGATGATAATCTCTAAATATGCAAAATACTATGGTGAATTAAAACAAAATGAAGAACATATCATAGATGAACTAAAAAAAGAAAAAGTTAAATTTAGTAAAACTCTAGAAAAAGGTTTAAAAGTTTTTGCTAAAGAAACTGAAGGTTTAACAGAAATAGATAAGAATTTAGCATTTAAATTATATGATACTTATGGTTTTCCAATTGAGCTTACTCTTGAACTAGCAAGTGAAAAAAATCTTAAAGTAGATGAAGCTGGCTTTGCTGAAAAATTTAAAGAACATCAAGAAAAATCTCGTACAGCATCAAAAGGTATGTTTAAAGGCGGTCTTGCTGGCGACAGCGAAACTGAAACAAGATACCATACAGCAACTCATCTTTTAAATGCGGCATTAAAAATTACCGTTAATAAAGATGTTCACCAAAAAGGTTCAAACATCAATAATGAAAGAATGCGCTTTGACTTTTCATGTGATCATAAATTAACACCTGAAGAATTACAAAAAACTGAAGAACTAGTAAATAAATGGATTAATGAAGATTTAGAAGTAAGCGTAAAAGAAATGAGCAAAGAAGAAGCAGTCCAAATCGGTGCTGAGCACTCATTTATAGATAGATATCCTGATATTGTAACTGTTTACTTTATTGGTGATGTCTCTAAAGAAATATGTATGGGGCCACACGTTAAAAGCACTAAAGAAATAGGTAAATTTAAAATTGTTAAAGAAGAAGCATCATCAGCTGGCGTAAGAAGAATTAAAGCCGTAATTGAAGCTGAATAAAAGCTTCTTTTTTTCTTTTACAAAATATGATAAAATTAACAAAGCAGGTGATAAACATGGATAAAATACGTAACTTTTGCATTATCGCACATATAGATCATGGTAAAAGCACACTGGCAGACCGTTTGTTAGAATATACCGGTGCCGTATCAAAAAGAGAAATGAAAGCTCAAATCTTAGATAATATGGACATTGAAAGAGAAAGAGGTATTACAATAAAACTAAATACTGCTTGCATCGAATATAATGGTTATTCTCTTCATTTAATAGATACCCCAGGACATGTAGACTTTTCTTATGAAGTATCACGCTCACTAGCAGCTTGTGAAGGGGCCCTTTTATTAGTTGATGCTGCCCAAGGAATAGAAGCCCAAACTCTTGCCAATCTCTACCTAGCTCTAAACAGTGACCTTACTATAATTCCCGTAATTAATAAAATAGATTTACCAAATGCTGACATAGAAAAAGTTAAAAAAGAACTAGTAGAGGTCTTAGGTTTTAAAGAAGACGAAATTTTACTATGTAGTGCTAAAACCGGTATTGGTATTAAAGAAATATTAGATGCCATAATTGAAAGAGTACCAGCACCAACTAATTTACAAGGTGGCACTAAAGCTTTAATTTTTGACTCATACTTTGATTCATATCGTGGTGTTATTGCTTCCGTATGTGTCAAAAGTGGTAAAATAAAACTAGGTGATACCATCATTATGATGTCAAATAAAGACTCATTTACGGTTACTGAGTTAGGAATTAATACTCCAGCAGAAAAACAACTAAAAGAATTAAGTGCTGGCGATGTTGGCTGGGTATGTGCAAGCATCAAAAACATCGATGCTGTAAGAGTAGGTGATACCATTACTACTAAAGAAGATGAAGCAGATACTCCACTACAAGGTTACAAACCAATGAAACCAATGGTATATAGTGGAATCTATCCAATAGAGCCAAATAAATATGATGCCCTAAAGGAAGCAATTGAAAAACTAAAACTAAATGATGCCTCACTAACATTTGAACCAGAAACCAGTGAAGCTCTAGGCTTTGGCTTTAGATGTGGTTTTCTAGGTCTTTTACACATGGACATCTTTAAAGAAAGAATCAAAAGAGAATTTAATATTGATATAATTGCCACCAGCCCATCAGTAATCTACGAAGTAACCTTAACAAACGATGAAACCGTAGACGTTGATAATCCATGCAAAATGCCCGACAAAACAAAAATAAAATACATCAAAGAGCCTTACGTTAAAGCAAGTATCTTTGTACCAAGTGACTATATCGGCGCAATCATGAACTTATGTGAAGATAAACGTGGAATCTACAAAACAACCGAGTTTATTGACCCAAAAAGAGTAAATATCATCTACGAACTACCTCTTGCCGAAATAGTCTATGACTTTTTTGATAAACTAAAAAGTTACACTAAAGGCTACGCTTCACTAGACTATGAAATATCTGAATATAAAATAAGCGATTTAGTTAAGATGGATATTTTAATAAATGGCGAAATTGTTGATGCTTTATCACTAATCGTTCACAAAGATGCTGCCTACAACAGAGGCCATGCTATAACAAAATCTCTAAGAACTCTTATTCCAAGACAAATGTTTGAAGTACCAATTCAAGCTAGTATTGGCTCAAAAGTAATTTCAAGAGAAAATATCAGTGCTATGCGTAAAAACGTTCTAGCAAAATGCTACGGTGGTGATGTCTCACGTAAGCGTAAACTTTTAGAAAAACAAAAAGAAGGTAAAAAAAGAATGAAAATGGTTGGTAGTGTAGAAGTGCCACCTGAAGCTTTCTTGAGTATTTTAAAAGAAGGCGAATAACTATTAAAAGGACTTAACTATGGGGCTATTTAGTAAACTATTTAAAAAAGAAAAAATTAATACAAATACCAATTTTATAACAACCGGTAAAATCTTCATTTACAAACCAAATGAA
>URUT01000016.1 GCA_900551105.1 uncultured Mycoplasmatota bacterium | reverse complement strand
ATAAAAAAGTGTATATAATGTTTTACACATTACACACACTAAAAATTATACAACCTTTATAAATACTTGTTCCAATTATTAGGAACAAATACTTCTTTACCATTATATATAATCTTATCCCAATAATAACCACTAATCTTTGAAACATTCTTAACTAGTAATTCGCATTTAGTGCCGTATGGAATAGCCTTATACTTCTTAAACTTAAATCCAGCTCCCTTACGACACCAAACACCACTTCTAGCGTTAATCATCACATAAACTTTATCATCTCTATCAGTATTATCACTTTCATCAGTATCATATAAAAGCTTAAAACTATTACTCTTAGCAATCACATTATCACTATTAACATAAACATGTTTTAAAGGATCAACTCTCTTACCTCTATACCAAACAATAAAATGCACATGATTTCCTCTAGATTTACCACAATAACCACTATTACCAATCTTGCCAATAACTGTCTCCCTAGTTACTGCATCGCCCTTTTTAACCGTTATAGACCCCTTAAGCAAATGACAAACTCTAAACTCATAATCATCACCATACTTTATCGTAATATAATTACCACTATCGCCATAAACCATTGTATTACTTCTGCCATCTCTAACACTTGTAACTACGCCATCTCCACTAGCATAAATATCGGCATTCTTACCACCATGTTTACTATTCCAAGCTAAATCAATAGCTGTATGGGTAAGTTTATATCCATTAGTAATTCCAACAAATCTAGTTGGAAAAGTTAATTTACTCATAACTCCTTCTTTCATTAGAAAAACTAACCAACACTATATCTACTTTACTAAATGATTCAAACTAAAAAATGCCAACTTAAAAAGCCTAAAAAAAGAAGCAAGCGCTTCCTATTTACTCATCTTCTTAATATCTAAAGTAATTTCATCCTTAATGCTCTCTCCCTTTTTAGTAGTAGCATCAATAATAAAATATAAACCTCTATCAAGTGCCTTCACATTATCCTTACCAAAATAATGATCATTACTAACGGATTCAATAACATTAAAAGAAACACTATCTTCTAATACTTTCTTTAAAGAAACTCCCTCTTCATTAGAATCACTAATAATAGATACTGGCGTAAACTCACCTCTTACCTTAACATAATAGCCAGCTGTATAAGAAGTAACTTTAACATCACTCTCATTAATATACTCTATATCGGAGCCTTCAAAAATAGCTAAACTATCATCGATAACAGCTACACCATTTAAAATCCTTACATAATCACTAGACCCATTAAACATATAAGTCTTAGTAGCATGCATCAAATGATTAATAAAAAGTAATAATCCACCAATAATTAAAAGCAAAGCCACAAATAAAATCTGTTTTGAATTAAAGAAATACTTAATAAAATCAATTACTTTCTTCCAAAACTTTTTATTCTTACCCTGTAACTCTTTCTTTTCCATACAACCCTCCAAGTGTAACCTCTAAATTACTATTAGCATCAATTACGGTTCCTTCCGCAATAGAACTAGCAGTAACCTTGCCATAATCATTTATAGTATACGGTATTTTTACTAAATTTGCAAACGTTCTAACATCAGCACTATTCCAGCCTATAATATTAGGCATCTGCACCTCGGTATAATTCGTAACTAAAAATAATCTATTTCCCGCAAGTAACTCATCTCCCTTACTAGGATACTGACTAACTATTTTATCTCCATTACCAATTACAACCACATTAGCACCTGAATTACTTAAATTAGTAACTATTTTACTTACATCTTTATTAATATAATTTTCAATAGTAATAATCTTAGATAAATCCTTATCGCTTTCTCTTTGATCTAAATTCTTATACTTAGCAATACTCTCTACAACATCCTTAACAACATTAGCAAGGCCGCTTCCACCACCTAAATATTTTTTAGCCGAAATATAAATAACATATTTTGGATCATCTTTAGGAAACATTCCTGCAAAAGAACGAACATTATTATAAGTACCACTAGAATATTTACCATTACTAAGCGCATATTGAGCAGTACCAGTCTTACCAATAAGTCTTACCGAATCAGTAGCATACCTTTTACCAGTAGCAGCTTTATCCTCACCATTAACTGTTAAATCCATAAGCTCTATCATCTTAGAAACCGTAGAAGAACTAACTGCTCTTCCTAGTTCATGTCTAGTTGCCTCATAAACTATCTCGCCAGTATTTGGATCAACTATCTTACTAATTAAATATGGTTTTAAAACTACTCCATCATTAGCTAAACTAGTAAGTGCTTGTATATTTTGAATAGGTGTTGTAGTCATACCTTGACCAAACGAAATACTAGCAAGTTCAGACTCATAGTACGCTTCTACCTTACCTGAATACTCATTAGCAAGTTCTATTCCCGTCTTTTCACCAAAACCAAATTTTTCATAATAACTAAGAAGCTTCTCCTTACCAAGAGCCTGCGCTAAATTAACAGCTGCCACATTAGAAGAATAAGTAAAACCAACATCATAAGTAATTTTACCCCATCCAGTAGTATTCCAATCACTAATCTTAAAATCATCAACAATTATACTACCGGAATTATAAAGTTCATCTCCCTTATAAATACCTTCTTCAATCGCTGCCATAAAAGAATAAATCTTCATAGTAGATCCCGGCTCATAAGTAAAACTTGAAAGTTGACTATTATAATTAGTTATATTCAAAATATTTGGGTTAAATGAAGGAATAGAAGAAGAACCAACAATCGCTCCCGTCTTCGCATCAGCAATCGTTATAGAAGCCCACTCAGCACCATCTTTTTCAATCTTCGCCATCGCATTTTCTAAATACATCTGAATATTACTATCTAAAGTTAAATAAATATCTACACCACTTTCAGCCTTTTCCTCATACTCAGGCGTTCCAGCAATTTTATAACCATAAGCATCTTTCTGATAAATAATCTTTCCATCAGTCCCCTTAAGCTTACTATCATACTTACCCTCTATACCAAGTTCTCCAACAATATCACCATCATCATTTTTCTTAGCATAACCAATAATATAAGAAGCAAAATCCCCATAAGGATAATCTCTTTTACTACTCTTAATAAAATCTATACCAGGAAGTTCTAAAGCCTCAATTTCCTGCTTCACAAGCTCTGTTATCCCTCTACCACCAGGACCAAGCTCTACCTGATAAGCATTTCTATTTAAAAGCTTTAAAATATCTTCACTACTCATATTAATAATAGGACTAAGTAAATCAGCAGTTCTTTGCTTATCAACAACATGATAAGGCTTATCCAGATCAGTAGTTCTAGAAGAATCTAAATACGCTATAACCGTATAACTCCTAACATCCTGAGCAAGAACCTCACCCATATTATCATAAATTGTTCCCCTACTAGCACTAACCTTCTTTACTGCCGTAGTTCTTGTCAAAGCAAAAGCCTTTAAATCTACTCCATCAACTGTCGGACTTACAGCCACATAAAAAAGTTTGGCTATTATAAGTCCAAATAAAATGATAACCACAATTAAAGAACCTCTTTGAAACAACTTATTACTATTTCCTTTAATCATGATTACCACTACCTACTTAACAACTATAATATTATCGTTATTATAATCTAAACCTTTTTCTTTTGCAACATCTTGAATATTAGAAAGACTAGCAAGCTCATTAATCTTCATTGACACACTCTCATTAATGCTCTCTTGCTTCTCTATTTTTCTCTTTATTCTCTCAAGTTCAATATTACTCTCTGATAAAGTACTCTTAGAATAAACAATCAAAACTGGCATCGCTACCACAAGTAAAACAATCAGTGTAATCATAAATTTATCCAAAGTATAAAACTTTACTTTCTTTCTAGATTTTTTCATATTTTATAACCTCTCTATTATTCTTAATTTTGCACTCCTAGAACGACTATTTTCTTCTAGTTCCAACTCACTAGGAAATATTGGTTTCTTATTTATTAACTTTATAACTGGCTTATATTCATCAGGTATTACTGGAAGTCCCTTAACAAGAGGATTTACCTCACTCAAACTCTTAAAAACATTCTTAACAATTCTATCTTCAAGAGAATGAAAAGTAATAACACATATCCTACCACCTGATTTTAGCATACTTACAGCATCTCTAAGGGTATTTTCTATAATTTCAAGCTCATTATTTACCTCAATCCTTATCGCTTGAAATATCTGCCTTTCTGGATGTTTAGTAATAAAATACTTATAAGGAACACTTTTCTTTATAATTTCAACTAACTCTAAAGTAGTATTAATTTCTTTCTTTCCTCTTTCACTAACTATCATCTTAGCAATAGGCCTAGAAAAATCTTCTTCACCATACTCTCTAAAAACTCTAGTTAAATCATCTAAAGAATACTCATTAACCACCATCTTAGCACTAAGCTCACCAGATAAATCCATTCGCATATCTAACGCTGCATCCTTCATAAAAGAAAAACCTCTTTCAGCATCATCAATTTGTGGACTAGATAACCCTAAATCAAAAATAAACCCATCAACTAATGTTATATTTTCATCATTTAAACGCTTTTTTAAATCTTTAAAATTACTATAAATAATTTTATAATTATCCCCAATTTTAGAAAGTTCTGCATCACTATACTTAATTGCTTCCTCATCTTGATCAAAGGCGAAAAGAAAGCCCCTTTTTATTCTCTTTAAAACCTCTTTTGAATCGCCAGCATAACCTAACGTAGCATCAACATAAACTCCATCAGATTTGATGTTAAGTCCCTCAATAACTTCATTTTTAAGTACACTATAATGTTTCATAACCCTCCGATGTAAATAAATTTTCAGCCATATCAGCTATTGCTATCTCATTATCTGCAAAAAATTTCTCCCAAGCATCACTTGCCCAAATTTCTAAACGGTCATTAGCGCCGATTATAACACATTCCTTTGTCAAACCGGCGTAACTAACCAATGGGGAGGTAATGTTTATCCTACCTTGTCGGTCGAATTCACATTCTACAGCACCAGATAAGAAGAAGCGTGTAAACGTACGAGCATCTTTATTAGTAAATGGTAAACTCTTTAAACGAGAAACATTCTTTTCCCATTCATTCATAGAATAGACAAATAAACATTTATCTAACCCACGAGTAACAACAAATTTATCACCTAATTCGCTGCGAAACTTACTAGGAATAATTAATCTGCCTTTATCATCAATATTATGATGAAACTCTCCCATTAACATAAATGCTCCCCCACTTTCTTCCACATCATGCCACTGTCTACCATAATATTACAATAAAGAAAGAAAAACATCAAGAATAAATAAAATGAAAAATAAAAAAAAGTGTAGCTTTACACAATTTATACAAAAAAAGAAGAACTACTCTTGTTCTTCTAAATAATTACTATAATTTGCTAAAAATATTGCAGTCAAGTAATTAACCTCATTTCGATCTTTAACAACATCTAGATACACACTACCATCATCTATAGTTTCTTTAAATATTACTGAAGTATCTGTTGGTTTTCCATCTTCACCAACTTTATTTCCTAGATAATATTTGGTATTATTTTGAAAAGTTTCATCAGCTATAAAAAACTTTTCTCCATTATGCATCGTAACTATTGAATCTACTTTCATTCTCATTCCCCTTTTCTTACATAGTCTTAGTTTTTGGAAGATCACCAGCAGGTCTTAAAGTATTCTCAAGATTAGCTTGAATCTCTCTAGCTAAATCATCAGCTTCTAAATTTTCCTGACTTTGTTCTACATCTGCAGGATTTTTGCCTTTATTTTCATCAGATTTCTCTTGTTCAGGCTGTTCTAATTCTGGTTCAGTAGGAAGACTATTATTTAATTCAGCTACTAAATCTGCAGCATCTTTAGCATCTTGTTCTGTGACTGTAGAATCCCCCTTAGCAGCTGCTTCCCTTACTTTATTTGCTTTTTCAGTGATTTTTTCCTTTACTTTTCTAACGGAAATTATATCTCTAGATTTAGAATCCACTATTTTTTTAATTCCTTCTAAAACTAACCAGCCTCCACCAATAAAGAATGGTGTTATACCCGCAGTAAGAGCAATACCTAAAACAGCAGCAATTCTCCAAACAGGCGCAAGCTTAGCAAATGTACTAGAAGCAAGTTTATAATCATGTCCTTTAGTAATATCTTTTTCTTCTTCACTAGAAGGTTTTTCTTGTGGTTCTTCTTGAGATTTTTCTTTAGGCTCAGTATCATCATCTTTTTCAGACCCTTTTGGTGCTTCACTAGCACCAGTAGCGCTGCTTGGTGTAGATTTTTCTTCTGGTTGTTCAGCAGTTTTTTCATCTGGATTTTCTTTACCATTAACTAGTTTTTCAAACACAGCAGAATCAACTACATCGCGTACTCCATCAAGAGCTAAATAAACCAAACCGTTAATATAAACAATATTATTAACTTTATATTCTTTACCAATTTCTAAACCTTTAGGAGCTCCAATATCTTTACGACTTTCTCTCTTACCGTTATAAATAACTACATCACCAACATGGAATAATTCCTCTTCATTAAATTTTTCTTCTTCAGCTGGCTCTTCAGCACTAGCTGGTGATTCTGGTTTATCTTGAGGTTTTTCTTCAGTTGGAGTTTCAATTGGTTTAGGTGGCTCTAGTTTAACCTCATCTTGAGGCTTTTCCTTTGGTTCTACAGTATCACCTGAAAGTGGTGCAAATTCATTATCAATATCAGTTTCAGAATCTAACTTTTCTTTTGATTTTGTTTTAGCACTAGCCTTAACTATTCCCATTTCATTGATTAATTTATTATACTTTCTTTCAATTGTATTATAATTTAAAACATAATTACGATAATCAGTAACAAGCATTCTAATACGATCAAAAATCTCAATTAATTTAATACGAGTCTCTTTAGTAAGTTTAATACTATTAACATAACTATTGCTTAAATATTTAAGCTTAGACATCAGTTCATTTACCTGTTCTGGAGAATTAATAGCATTCTTCGGAGCTCCTAAAGAATTAGCAGCTTCCATTCTTCTTTCTAATTGACTAATATAATAGCGATTTTGTTCAATAGAATTTCTAAGAGCAGGACCTTTTGTTTGAACCTCATCCGGAGTTAAGTTTCTAAAGCGTTCATAATTATCACTTAAATTCTTTTTAGCTTTCTTTAACTTATCACTATAATCTTCAGAATTATAAACATCTACACCTAATAGATATTTAATTTCATTCATTCTTACAACAAATTCATTTTTACCGCTTTTATATTGAAACTCAGTAGGCGCACTACTTTTATCACTAAACTCTGGATCGTTAGTAATCAAATCTTCAACCATATCTAAATAACCAGTTTTATACTGATTAAACATAGCATCATAAAAATTCTTAGTAGATGCTTCCTTCTTAGATAAATCCTCTTCATAACTAACTAAAGCCTTAACATCCCTATTAATTACAATCATATCATTATTTTTCTTTTTACAATAATCATATAAAGGCCCAAAGTTAGAACTAAGATCATATCCATTTTGCTTTAATAATTCATAAACAGACATACTAACACTAATAGTAGCATCTCCCATATCATGAACTCTTTGATTAATATTATTTACTCTATTACTTTCATTTAAAATTTCTTCCGGTGTTTTATTTCCATTAGCCATAGTAACACTCTCCCTCAAAAATATTCTATCATATTAAAGAAAATATCGCAATAACTAAGCAATACTCTCTAAATCCAATTTAGCATCTTCTAAATCGCTATCTAAATCACTAGAACTTAAATTATAAGTACTCTCAATTTCTTTAACTAAAGCATCATTATTATGAACTAAATTAATTCTAGTATTAATACGCTTAATTAAATCCTCAAGTTCTTCCTTAACTCTAAAATCAATATCATATAAATCTTCATCCAAACTAACACTTAAATTCTGATCTATTCTACTAACTTTATCTAAATATCTAGCACTAAAATTATTTTTAGTAAGAAGTTCATCAGCACTCTTCGCATAACCAAGCATCTCATTTAAATACGCATCTATTTCTTTATTAATAGTACGCACCCTAACAGTAGCTAGTACCCTCTCAGTAGCCTCTTTCTGTTTCTCACTCTCAAATAAAATATCCATAATCTATTTCCTCCTTTTTATTCAGCACAAAGTGCATTAATCATATTCTATATTAACTTCTAATCTTTAAACCATCAAACCCTTCAAAAATGCTATACACACCCTGGAAAACCAATGTTGAAAACTCGTTCCCAATACTTCTACTTTCATTATTTATCTCTCTCGCCTGGCTGTTTGTCCCTCGAAGGGTTTCTCAAAGACATCTGCGACTCTCGATTTCGACCTTTTAATTCTTTGCCTTGTTTACATACTTATTATGTATGGGGAACTACTGGTCCCATCACCGGATACGTTGGTCGTCGATTTAAGAGAAATTGAAGGACGAACTGCGTAGGTGTCATTCACGTAGTCGCTGACGAAGGAGCCACCGCCTCCGAGCACGTCCCAAACGCTAGCGCCGAAACCGTTGAAGCCGAAGGAAGACAAGGACCACCACGAATCATTACTTGCATTTTCTTGTAAATATGTTGTAGTATTTCCTAAACCACCAGCATATCCTGCGAATGCTAACTCATCTGCTGTTATTAAACCTACTTTAGATGTTATCTTACTTAATTCTCCATTACATTTTAAACTAGGTCCCGTGCCACCAGCACTACCACTTGCGCTTAATAATCTTTGTGTAGCTCCATAATATGTTGCATTTTTAGCATATCCATAACCATTAACATTACTCCAACCCACTGGATTGTAACTTGTATCTGTTACATTTGTTTTATCATTACACCATACATTATCAGTAATCGCATCAGCATAAGTTTTTAAATTATTTGTATACCAAGTTTCTAAATTAGTTAGTATTGTACTTTTATTAATGTTTGCATGAGTAGCATCATATGTACTTGATCCTGCTGTTCCATACATAAATCCTACATAAGCATTATCATCATACTTTGTATTAAATGCACTCTTATATGTATCTCCGTCATAATGAGCAAATGCTGCACTAGTACTATTATTTGCTGAATTACAAGGATTAGCTGCTCCTGCTGTATTATCATTATGTAAAATAAGTTTTACTGAACCATCTCCTCCAACTCTTACTATTCTCCAGCACTTATTAGCAAACTGTACATAGTTATTTTTTACTGCTCCTCTAAAATAATAACTCGTACCATAATCATCTTCAGTACTAGCAAGTACTGCTTCTGTAGATGATGAAACTTCGGCACCAGGTGTTGTTGTAGGCACAGTAACGGTATTGTCTCTTTTAATGGCAGCTAGTAAAGTTCCACTACTTGCATCATACCAACCGTCTGGAGCTGGTGCTGGTATAACTCCAGCCTTACCATCAACATTTATTTTTAAGTGTATTTCTTGTCCTAACGTTGAATCAGGTAATTTATATGTTTCAGCATCTGCAACCCATAATCTTAAACTATAATTATTTGTTACTCCTGCTTCTATCATTCCTTCTACAAGTAATCCACTATTATCTGAAACAAACTTTACAGCCGCATTATTAAGTGAATATCTAATATATTTATGTGGTAATAAATTACTTGTATAACTTGGATTATTTTCTAACTTAACTGTAAACTTATAAGGAACCGTTCCCGTATTTGCTATTGAAAACGTATATAAATTATTAGTTTGACTCTTAGCAGTAGTATCTGTCATTGGACTTAAATTAGTTATATTAATTGCTGACCCACCAGTAAACGTAATATCTAAATCACCTACCGCAATTTTTTGGTCTTGAGCATTACTTTTTGTATCTTCAAAAACTGCAAAAGAAGTAGTAACTACTAATGTTCCTACTAACACTACTGTAAATAATATTAAAATCAATTGTTTTTTTATCAATTTATTCATGTACATAAGAAGACTCCTTATTTTTATACTATTTAAATAATATCAAAATATTTTATAATTAGCAATATATTATCTTGCATTTTACCAATATTTTTGGTACAATCAGTGTTGTAATTTAAGGAAGGGAGATATTTATGGCTAATATTAAAAGCGCTAAAAAAAGTGTTAAAACTGATAAAGTTAAAACAGCAAGTAATACTTCTTATACTTCTAAAGTTAAAAATGGTATGAAAAAAATTGAAAAAGCCGTTAAAGAAAAAAATCTTGAAGCTGCTAAAGCGCAACTAAAAACTACTATGGCTGATTTAGATAAATGCTCTAGTAAAGGATTAATTAAAAAGAATACTTGTGATAGACAAAAAGCAAGATTAAATAAAAAAGTTAAAGAAATGAACTAATTCAGAAATTGATTTTCTGAATTTTTTTATTTTCTTTTTTGTTTAATCTTTGATATTATTATTATAGGTGAACAATATGAAAAAAATAATTAAATACATTTTATATATAATTGTAATATCTCTTTTAATAATAAATAATAATAAGATAATTAATATAATATCTGATGCTTTCTCATCAGAACCAAAAGTTGTTATTTCCAAGCCAAACAGTTATTATAAAAATGCTAGCTATGATTTTGTAAAACAAAGTGTTAAATTTTCTCCCCTAAGCCAGCAAGACATTAAAGATATCTTTTTTAGTATCTTTGACCGTGGTTATGATGAATTTACGTTCTATTGTCCTAAAGAATATAAAGAATGCTTAGAAGACGTAGAAAAAATTTCTAACGATAACAGTTTACTTACACATATTAATAATTTTGTAAGTCCATTTAATGACTTTTCTGAAATAAATGTAACATATACACAAGATGGTGAAGTAAACATCAAAATTAAAAAATTATACGATAGTACCACCATTAAAGAAGTAAACAATAAACTAGATTCAATTATCGAAGAAATAATAACTGAAGACATGAAAGTTGAAGATAAAATTTTAGCTTTTCACGACTATGTCATTAACAAAACTAAATACGATGTAGACAAAAAAAGTACTAAATCTAATACTGCCTATGGTGCTTTAATAGATGGCTATGCTGTATGTGGTGGTTATGCTGATGCAATGGCTTTATTTCTAAATAGACTAAATATTCCAAACTACAAAGTAGCATCAAACACTCATGTATGGAATGCTTTATTTTTAGAAAACACTTGGATTCATTTAGATCTAACTTGGGATGATCCAGTAACCGAAAATGGTAAAGATACTCTCTTACATAAATTTTACTTAATAGACACAGCATCCCTAGAAAAATATAATATTACAGATCATGAATTTGATAAAACTATCTATGAAGAACTCTCTTAATATCTAATTTATAATACTCATATAAACATTTAATAATACTAATTAAAGGTGTACTAATTAAAAGCCCTAATATCCCCCAAAAATAGCCAAAAATAATCAATCCTATAAGAATCACTATAGGATTTATTTTTAGTGATTTACTCATGATATAAGGATGAATAAAAGAAGACTCTATAAACTGTAAAATAACTATAACAATTAAAGCCTTTATCCCTAAACTAAAAGATGTAGCCATCGAAACTAATACTGCTGGAACACCACCAATATAAGGTCCTATAAAAGGAATAACATTAGTAATAGATGTAAATATAGCTAAAATAATAATATATGGCATTTTAACTATTTTAAAGCCTATTAAACTCATAATAAATAATATAACAGTATCAAGTATCGTCCCCTTAACATAAAGTCTTAAATTAGTAGTTATATCAAGTGATACCCTAGCTGGTATGCTCTTACTAATAAAACTAGTAACACTCTTATGATTAGTTAAAAAGAAAAAAGACATAAATAAAGAATAAAAAGCATTAAGTAAAAAAGTTTTAATATTAAAAGTACAACTCTTAGCTATTTTAAATAATCTCTCACCTATCTCAGTAATATTAATATTATCTATAATTCTAGGACTAAGCTTATAATAATAACTCTTTAAAAAGGGTAATAAATTTCTCACTTCATTTATTACAATTGGTACAATAACATAGCATATTAAAAATATTAATAATATAATTAACACATACGTAAGAATCGTAGATAAATAAGTACTTAATTTCTTATTAAAAAATAACATTATCGGTTTAATAACCCAAGCTAAAGCAAACCCAAAAAATATTGGACTAATTAAACTAATAATTGTAAAACAAGTCCTTGTTATCTTACACTCTCTAACAATTATTAATAATAGTAATATATTAGCTAAAAACAAAAAGATTTTTAATAACTTTAAATTCTTTATTTTATTCATATTATTATTATTTATAAATATTACAAAAATATACAAAAAAACAGGTGCTCCCTGTTTTATCTATCCTACTAACTTACTAGTATCATCAATTAAAGTATTTACTTTCTTTTTAATACTATTTTTATTTTTTGATAGTTCTTCCATTCCAAGCATAACTCCTGCTCCAAACATAGCTCCCATCATAAAATTAAAAAAATCTTTCATAAGTTTCCTCCTCACATTATAGTTTGAGAAGTTTCCTTTAAATTATTCATTATTTTAACTTGTAAATTGGTTTTTCTAGTTAAACTATAATTATTAAATACTGATGACTTAAATGCTTCCTTATCACCAATAATCACAAGACTTTTCTTAGCTCTAGACACTCCAGTATATAGTAATTTATTATAAAGCATTCTAGAATAACTTTTAGTTACTGGCATAATAACATGATCAAACTCTGAACCTTGACTTTTATGAATACTAATCGCATAAGCATGAATTATTTGATTCAAATTCTCTCTTTTATAAGATACTTGATTATTATAATAATTTACAACCAATAAATCAGTTTTAGATGTTAAATTAATACTATCGATATAACCAATATCACCATTATAAATATTATTATCTACATCATTAACTAAATTAAGTACTTTATCTCCTTCTCTATAAGTTATTGGGCCAATCTTTAATTCCTTTTTCTTCTTACTTTCCGGATTAATAATCTCTTGTAATACAATATTTAAATTATCTATTCCATTTTCTCCCTTATACATAGGTGCCAAAATCTGTAATTTACTAATATCTATTTTTTTAGACTTTATTTTACCAACTATTTGACAAAGAATACTTTTTATCTCTTTAGAAGGACACTCTATAAAATTATAATCATCTTTCTTTAAAGTAAAATCATCACTTATCTTTTCATCTTTAATAGCTTTAGCTAAATAAGGAATATAAGACCCTTCACTTTGTCTATAAATTGTCTCAAGCTTTATATGTGGCACATCTGCATTTATCATATCAGAAAGAATTAAACCAGGTCCCACACTAGGGAGCTGATACTCATCCCCTACAAATACTATCTGCGTATTAATATCTATTCCCTTAAATAATGATGAAAGTAAGTGATTATCTATCATAGAGGTTTCATCTATAATAATTAAATTATAATGTACTTTATTTAACTCATTAATTGCAAATGTATTAGTATCTTTATCCCACTTTAAAAAGCGATGAATTGTACTAGCTCCAAGATTACAGGCTTCACTCATTCTCTTAGAAGCCCTTCCAGTAGGAGCTAACAAAATAACTTGTTCATTTAATTTTCTTTCATTTAACTTATTATATAAAGCATACATTTTTATAATGCCCTTAATAATCGTAGTTTTACCTGTCCCAGGACCTCCCGTAATTATACTAATTCTATTAGTTAAAGCCATCTTTATTGCGTCTTTTTGCTCTTTATTATATAAAATATTGAGTTCTTTAGAAGCATTATCTACTAGTTCATCAAACTTAACAATACTCTTGTTTTCCTTCTTACACAAAGTACTTATACATAAAGCATTATTAAGCTCATCCAAATAATCACTCATCAAATAATAATCATCACCAAGTATCATAATATCTCTTCTTTTAGCTAGTAACTTAAAGTTTTTAGTAACATCACAAAAAATATTATAAGTTTTACTAAGTTCATCTTCTATCTCTTCTTTAGATAAATAAACATCTCCATTAGCGAAAGTTAACCCCTTAATAGCTTCTATAATCGCCGCATTTATTCTTCTTTCATCCTCAGGATCATTACTATCTAAAAATATCTTATCTAGTTTCTTAAAATCAATATATTCTCTAAGCAAATAAATATTGTCATTAATAACATCCATTATTTTTTTGCCATAGATATTCATCAAATTCATAATTTCTTTAATTGTAAATCCCATCTCTTTTAAAGAAATTATTTCTTTATCAGCATCAAAATACTTAATTACTGAATTATAAATACTATCACACTTTTTCTCTGTCATAGATGGTACTAAAAATAAGTTTTCTCTATTTTCCTTAATTTTTTCTAACGTTTGGTCGCCAAAAACTTTATATATCTTCTTAGCAAGAACCTCTCCACATCCTTTAACAAAAGAACTAGTCAAAAAATCTATTATAGCTTCTTTTCCTTCTGGCTTTACTTTTTCATAATTCTTTGTTTGAAACTGTGCTCCATATCTATCGTGATAAACATAATCCCCATTAAATATATAAGTATCTTCTTTTGTAAGCATACTAAAATAACCAGTAAAAGTAATAGTTTTATTTACTGGAATTTCCTCATCATCTGTTTCTAGTACCCTAAATAAACCTACTTTATAACCAGATTCAGATTCATAAATAGATTGTTTATATTTACCTTTTATATAACTCATAAGTCTTATTTTATCACAACAACCACAAAAAAAGAAGACTTTCCATCTTCTTCTTTATAATCGTTAATTAGTTTAAAGCATCTTTTAATTTGCTTCCAGCTTTAAATGATGCAACTGTCTTAGCAGGAATCTTAATTGATTCTTTAGTAAGTGGATTAATTCCAGTTCTTGCAGCTCTTTCTTTAGCAACAAATGTTCCAAAACCAACTAAAGCAACCTTTCCATTTTTCTTAAGGCCTTCAACAATTCCATCAGTCATAGCATCTAAAGCACGTAAAGCATCAGCTTTAGTTAAATTAGCTTTATCAGCAATAAATTCTACTAATTCTTGTTTTGTCATAACGATTACCTCCCATTCTTAATTTATAGGTATTTACCCTACAAGTATAAATTATCAAATATTAGTATAAAAAGCAAGAAAAAAACTAGTATTTCTTTAAAAAAACTAGTTTTTTACACTATAATACAATAGCAATTAACTTATTAGTACCTTTATTAACAATTTTTGTAACAGTATTTGATAATTTATACCTTGTAGTTTCCGGCATCATCGAAAGCTTAGCTTGAATACCTTCTTTAACAATTACATCTAAACTTCTGCCAAATATTTCACTTTTCCAAATACTTGTTGGATCTGTTTCATAATCTTTCATAATATAGTTAATTAATTCTTTACTTTGAAGCTCAGTTCCAATAATTGGTTCAAAAGTACTTTCAACATCCACTTTCATTAAATGTATAGATGAAGCCACCGCCTTTAACTTAACCCCATATCTAGAACCTTGTTTAATTATTTCTGGTGTAGATAATTTCATATCATTTAATGTAGGATATACTATACCATAGCCAGTACTCTTCGCCATCTTAAGTGCAGACCTAATACTAGTATTCTCTTCCTTATTTTCACTATATTCAGTAAATACTTTAAGTAAACTACTCTTATTTAAAGTAATACCCCCTAAAATATTCTTTAATGTTTCATTATATAACTCATCAGATGAATCTAAATTAAGTGTAACTACTCCATTACTAGTATCTACCTCTTTAATATAAGCTTTAGAAATATAAGGACTATCCTCATAATACTTTGTAATCATATCAGCATCTTTAAGCTTACTAATCTTTGTAACACTTTCTCTAATTTTCTCTAGGTAATGCATTTTAACCTCATGATTATCTGGTAAGATATGAATCCACTCAGGAACATTTATTGTTACATCAACAACTGGAAACTCATATAAAGCGGTTTTTAAAATATCATACATCTCTTTTTCAGTCATCTTATCAACATTAATTGGCAAAACTGGTACATCATAATTACTAGATAAATTTTCTGCAAGCTTTCTAGTCTCATCATTATCAGGATGTGTTGTATTTAAAACAATAATAAATGGTTTATTAATCATTTTAAGTTCAGTAATAACCTTTTCTTCAGCTTCCATATATTCGCCTCTAGTAAACTCACCAATAGAGCCGTCCGTAGTTATTACTACCCCAATAGTAGAATGATCTTTAATTACCTTTTCTGTACCTATCTCTGCTGCTTCTACAAATGGTATTTCTTCCGTAAACCACGGAGTTTTAACAAGTCTCGGATTACCAATCTCATCTTCATATCCATTACTAGTTTTAATAACATAACCTACACAATCAATTAATTTAATTTTAGACTCAAACTCATCAATTTTAATTGTAGCCCCCGTACTAGGAACAAATTTAGGCTCAGTAGTCATAATTGTTTTACCAGGTGCTGACTGTGGAACCTCATCCAAACACCTTTTCTTTTCACTCTCATCGTCAATATTAGGTATTACTAGTGTTTCTATTACCCTTTTAATAAAGGTCGATTTTCCAGTTCTTACTGCCCCAACAACCCCAAGATAAATTTCACCATTTCCCCAATTAGAGATGCTACTAATAATCTCTTTCTTTTCCATTAGACCTTTCCTTTCAATTTAATACTATGTTTCAAGCAAAAAAAAAGAACAGATTAATTAATTCCATTTCGCAAAATCAAAAAATTTTGCTTTTTGCGAAATGAAACACAAATTTATTTATTATATTCTCTACACTTTTCTTCTAATAATATAAAATTACATCATCTATTTCTAACATTAAAAGGATTAGAATAAGCTCTCTAATCCAACTTTTTTAATTGGCACATATCGGGCTGCCTTCACCCACTTTGTTAATTGACACATATCGGGCTGCCTTCACCCACTTTGTTAATTGGCATATATCGGGCTGCCTTCACCCACTTTTTTATATTTGATGCGCCTTTTCCATTTCTTCAAACTTAATATGATTTTTAATAGAAAGTAAAATCTCTGATGGCCTACAATAAGGCTCTAAAAACTGAAAAGTTCTTACAATATACTTATGATATTTCTTACACAAAGAATCCCTTAAATCAACATCAAAATATCTTATATCACCATAGTAAACCCTATCCATTAAATATTCTGAAACAGCATTACGAACCAACTCTTTTTCATTTGGTACTAAATCAGGATAATACATTCTTAAATCTATTCCTCTAAACGGAATCCCAGTAGACTTAGAAAAACAATCAGCAGCATTATAACCGTTATTAAATACTCCTTCACCAGTATGAACCGAAAAAATAAATTTAGGCTTATATCCCCCATGAATAGTAAGTGCCTTGCCATCAAAATCAATTGGCAAATATACTTCTTTTGTCTTCGTAAAATCAACATCCAAAGCCATTCCAGTTTCATCAATATTCTTAGGATCTAACAAAGCAGGATAATAAAGCTCAACGGGCGTACTTTCATAATTTATAATTGCATCAATATCCCCATCAAAATAAGTCAAATTACCTAGACAAACAAATGTCTTCAAAAAACAAAAATTATCATCGTAACTAATCAAATTAGCCCAAACTCTATTTACTAATCTTCTAATTTCTTCTTCACTTAATTTATCAATATTCTCTATTTCATCACTAGTTAAAAGCGATGAATAATTACCAATTAATTTCTTTTTTACCTCATTCATAACTAAAACATTTTTTCAATATCTCCGCCTTTAGGTACTTTCCCATCCATAACTGCATTAATAATCTTACTTTCAAGCGTTTTATCTACCTTTTTACCAGTAAGCACACTAAGTTCTGAAATAACCTCCTTCAATGTTTTCTCATCCTTAAGTCCATTATCATTAACCATCTTAGCTAAAGATATTATTTTATCCTTTCCTACTTTAGTCTTCTTTTCAACTTTTTGAAATAACTCATCATTCACACAAATCACCTAGTACATTATATGAATAAATGTTATGTTTTTGTACCTATTTTACTGCTTCAATATTAACATGAACTTTTACTGTTTTTCCAATATCATCATTTTGTACAGTACCATTATCCTTGTAAAAAAGACTTAAATCATAAGTATGAACTTTATTAACCGCACTTTTAAATAATCCAGTACCCAAAAGAGTTGTTCCTGTCTTACTTATACTACCAGATGTATTTGCAACTATAGTTCCATTACTTCCGGTGTTTGTTCCAGTTAGTGTATAAGTAATAGCATTAGCAGTAAAAGTATAAGTATCAACTACTAAAGATATTGAATATGGCATATCAAGACCATTAGTTGTATTATTACCAGTTACGGTAAAATGTTTAGTAGCAAAAGCTTCTTCTCTAGGAAGTAATTTATTAGCAACAATTTCACTACCTCCATCATAAGTTATATTCATCTTTCCGGCATTACCAGTTATTGTCGTTTTACTTTCACCGGTTGGCATGCTTGAAGAAAAATATGCAAACGCTACTCCTGCAGTAACTACAACCAAAACAATTACTACCCCTAAAAGCAATCTGTTAATATTATCCACTCTTATCACCTAAAATAATTATAACTTATTTGTCAAAAAAAAGAAACTAATTTTCACTAGTTTCCTCTTCTTCAGTTTCTAAAGTAATATCAGCATCCTTGGCTTCCTGCGCTATTTCTTTATCATCAATAAACTCATCTTCTAATACCTCAGATGGTTCATCTCCCATATATTCTTTAGATAATTCTATTTCAATATCAGAATATCCTTTAGCTCCAGTACCTGCTGGAATTAATTTACCTAGGATAACATTCTCTTTTAGACCCTTTAATTCATCTACTTTACCCTTAATAGCAGCATCAGTTAAAACTCTAGTAGTTTCTTGGAATGATGCAGCAGATAAGAATGAATCAGTCTCTAAACTTGATTTAGTTATACCTAAAATAATTGGATATCCAGTAGCTGGTACTTTTCCTTCTAAGATAACTGGTTTATTCTTAGCCATAAACTTTCTAATTGATACAGATAATCCTGCAACTAAATCAGTATCACCTGGATCAGTAATACGCATCTTATTAATCATACGACTAGCAATTACTTCAATATGTTTATCAGCTATATCAACACCTTGTGATTTAAATACTTTTTGTATTTCTCTTAAAATATATTCTTGAGTAGTTATTGCATCTGTTACTGCTAATAACTCTTTTGGAGAAATAGTTCCTTCAGTAAGTCTATCACCAGCATTAACCTCCATGCCTTCTTCTACTCTTAATTTAGCACCATAAGTAGTTGTATGTTTACGTACATCTACATCATTAGTTATTGTAATATCCCATTTACCATTAGCATCTTCAATCTTAGTAATTTTACCAGTAATTTCTGCAATAGTAGATTTACCTTTTGGATTACGAGCTTCAAAAATTTCTTCAACACGAGGAAGACCTTGAGTAATATCTTCAGCACCTGCAACACCACCTGAGTGGAATGTACGCATTGTAAGCTGTGTACCTGGTTCACCAATAGATTGTGCAGCCATAATACCAACAGCTTCACCATTTTCTACTAAGTTACCAGTAGCTAAGTTATTACCATAACATTTTTGACAAATACCCTTTTCACTACGACAAGTTAATACGCTTCTAATTTCAACACTCTTAATGCCAGCTTTAACTATCTTATTAGCAATACTTTCAGTTATTGCTTCATCTTTATCAGCAATAACTTCTTTAGTTTCAGGATTAATAATCTTTTTAGCTGTATATCTACCAATAATTCTTTCAGATAGACTCTCAATAACAGAGCCATCCTTATCATCAATAAAGTCACTAACTAATAATCCACTCTTACATCCACAATCTTCTTCTTTAATAATTATATCTTGAGCAACATCTACTAATCTTCTTGTTAAGTATCCTGAGTTAGCAGTCTTAAGTGCTGTATCCGCAGTACCTTTTCTAGCTCCGTGAGTATTAATGAAGAATTCGTTTACTGAGTGTCCTTCATATAATGATGTTGTAATTGGAATTTCAATAGAATCACCATTTGGTTTAGCCATTAAACCACGCATACCAGCCATCTGTGAGAACTGATTTAATGATCCACGGGCACCAGAAGTCATCATCATGAATATTGGATTACGAACATCTTCTTCAGCAATCTTTTTAAGTTCTTGTTGAACTTTACCATTAACAGCATTCCAAGCATCGCATACTGAATTATGTCTCTCTTCATCAGTAATTAAACCTCTTTGGAACTGTTTATTAATCTTATTAACTTTTTCTTGTCCCTCTTTAACAAACTCTGCTTTATGAGAACTTGTCTTAATATCAAATAAACTAAATGTAATACCTGAAATAGTAGAATATTTAAATCCTAAATCTTTTAATCTATCAAGCATCATAGAAGTTTCAGTAGTCTTATATCTTCTAAATACTTGAGCAATAATCTGTTGTAAAGTCTTTTTAGCAAATGCTCCAGCAACAGGCATTTCTTTAATAGCTTCCGGAATATTTACACCACGCTCTAAGAAATATTTACTAGGAGTTACACCTTCAATATTATCTTTAGTTGGTTCATTAATATAAGGGAAAGTATCAGGTAAAATTTCATTAAATATTAATTTACCAGCAGTTGTAACTAAATACTTATCTTTTACATCATCAGTAAATAATTTATATTTAAAAGATGATACTGGTAAAGCAATTCTTGTATGAAGAGTTATCTCTCTTCTTTCATAAGCCATAATTGCTTCATTAGAATTCTTATATACTTTACCTTCATTCTCTTCTCCAGCATATTCTACTGTAATATAGTAGTTTCCTAAAACCATATCTTGTGATGGAGTAACGATTGGTTTACCATCAGAAGGTTTTAAGATATTATTAGCACCAAGCATTAATATTCTTGCTTCAGCTTTAGCTTCTTCTGATAGTGGAACATGAATAGCCATCTGGTCACCATCAAAGTCTGCATTAAATGCTGCACAAACAAGTGGATGTAATCTAATTGCCTTACCACCAACTAATTTTGGTTCAAATGCTTGAATACCAAGTCTATGTAGAGTTGGTGCACGGTTAAGCATTACTGGATATTCAGTAATAACATCCTCAACAACATCCCATACACAATCATCTTTAGTATCTATTAACTTTTTAGCTCCCTTAATATTGTGAGCAAGTCCACGAGAAACTAATCCATTAATTACATGAGGTTTAAATAACTCTAAAGCCATATCTTTAGGTAATCCGCACTCATACATTTTTAAGTTTGGTCCTACAACGATAACAGAACGTCCAGAGTAATCAACTCTCTTACCTAAAAGGTTTTGACGGAAACGTCCTTGTTTTCCTTTAAGCATACTAGAAAGTGATTTTAAAGGTCTATTACCAGCTCCAGAAATACTTCTTCCTCTTCTACCATTATCAAATAATGTATCTACTGCTTCTTGAAGCATTCTCTTTTCATTTTGAACAATTATTGATGGAGCTCCAAGTTCTAATAATTTCTTTAAACGATTATTACGATTAATAATACGACGATATAAATCATTTAAATCACTAGTAGCAAATCTACCACCATCAAGTTGAATCATCGGACGAAGTTCAGGTGGAATTACTGGAATAACATCTAAAACCATCCAAGAAGGTTTATTACCTGATGTTTGGAAAGCAACTAAGCAATCTAATCTCTTAACCAAACGAATTCTCTTTTGACCAGTAGCTCCATCTAATTCTTTATTAAGCTTTTCAATTTCTGCATCAACATCAACTTCCTCAAGAAGTTTTTTAATAGCTTCAGCACCCATTCCTACTTCAAAAGTATTTCCATACTTTTCATAATAAGCACGGTATTCTTTATCAGATAAAGTTTGTTTCTTCTCTAAAGGTGCAGAACCTGGATTAATTACTACGTAACTAACAAAGTAAAGTACTTCCTCTAATTCTCTTGGTGACATATCTAAAACTAATCCCATTTTAGAAGGCACACCTTTAAAGAACCAAATATGAGAGCAAGGAGAAGCAAGTTCTATATGTCCCATTCTTTCACGGCGAACCTTAGAACGAGTTACTTCTACTCCACATCTATCACAAACAACATTTTTATATCTTAATCTCTTATACTTACCACAAGAGCACTCAAAATCTTTAGTTGGTCCAAAAATCTTTTCACAAAATAGTCCATCTCTCTCAGGTTTTAAAGTACGATAATTAATAGTTTCTGGCTTTTTAATTTCGCCATAACTCCAACTTCTGATTTTTTCAGGGCTTGCAATTCCTATACGAATTCCTTTAATTTTATTAACTTCTATCATTATAGTTCATCCCCTTCCAAATCTTCTTCTAATTCTTCTAAATCTTCACTAGTTGGCTCTTCTTCAAAATCATCATCAGCAAACTCAGCTTCATCATCTAGTGGTTCTTCCTCGGTAGCCTCTTTGCTAACCTCTTCTTCTGGTTTAATTATTCCAGCTTTAGCATCTATTTCATCAATAGTAATTGCATCACTAGATTCTTCCTCTTCTTCTTCTAGTTCTTTAAGTTCATGAGTAACATCATTATTATCAATAATTTGAACATCTAAACCTAAAGCTTGGAACTCTTTTATTAATACTCTAAATGACTCTGGCATACCAGCACCTTTAACTGTTTTACCCTTAACTAAAGCCTCATAAACTTTAACTCTACCTAAAACATCATCTGACTTAACAGTTAATATTTCTTGTAAAACATGTGCAGCACCATAAGCATAAAGTGCCCAAACTTCCATTTCTCCAAATCTTTGACCACCAAATTGTGCTTTACCACCAAGAGGTTGTTGAGTAACTA
>URUT01000015.1 GCA_900551105.1 uncultured Mycoplasmatota bacterium | reverse complement strand
AACTCTAAAATTTCTTTAATGGTTTTCATCTGTTCATCACCCCTCTTTCATTCTTAAAAGTAAGAGGAGAAGCCTAACCTAGTGTTCTTCAATGAGTTACATTAACATACAAACTTAAACTATGCAAGAGTAAATTTTTATGGTCAAGCAGACTTTTAAAATTGAATTAAAATTCTGTCAAGCAGGCTTAAATAAACGGTTTAACAGAAGAATTTTTCTTATTAATTTAGTATAAGACGATGTTTAAAACCCTTATTTATCTAGGAGGTCGTAAATATTTAGAATTTGGAAAAACTTTATTAATTTTTAGCATAAAATATTATACGAGGTGATTTAGTATGAATCAAGGAACTGTATTTAGAGTATTAGGCGGTTTGTCTAAAGGACTAAGAATTGCTAAGAATGTATTGCCTATTATAAATGATACAAAACCTATAATAAAAAATGCTAAAACAGTAATAAGTAATTTTAATAATATTGGCAATCGTTTTAATAAAACTACCATCAATAATAATTCTACTCCAATAAAAAAAGAAAGGATAATCATTGATTATCCAAAACATAATAAGTCAGAAATTAAACAATCAATTAAACCTAAGTCTAGTGGAGGCCCAACATTTTTTATTTAATATTTTCATTAATAATATTTAAAAATTCTTCTTTTCTCTGATTTAGTGTATTTTCATCTTTGGCTTCAAACCTTAAAGTTATTTGTGGGGATGTGTTACTGCATCTTACTAAAGAAAAACCATCTTGATAGTTCACTCTTACACCATCACATAAATTACAATCATATTTTTTACTTATAGCGTAATTTTTTATTTTGTCTACTAATTTAAATTTGATATCATCTGAAACATCTATTCTGATTTCTGGTGAATTATAATACTTTTCAAAGCCATCAAGTAAATTATTAGCTGGAATATTTAGTTTCTCAATAAGCTTAGCAGTACGAAGGGCAGCATATATTCCATCATCAAAACCGTAATAATCATCTTTAAAAAAGATATGACCAGAGTATTCACCACCGATAAGGGCTGGAGTGTCATGCATAACGCTTTCAATATATGCTGAACCATTTTTGACCATAATGCCATTTGCGCCTATTTTCTTTAAATCCTCAATTAATGCACATGAACATTTAACGTCTAATATTACATTTTTATTATCATTATTTGGTATAATGTCACGTGCATGAATACCAATTAGTAAGTCAGTCCCTATCATAACTCCTTTATCCGTTATAATACCAACACGATCAGCATCACCATCTATACCAATACCTAAATCTAAATTTCGCAACTTCACTACTGATTTTAACCATTTTAAATTTTCTTCTTCATTTGGATCAGGATTATGAATTGGAAATGATCCATCACTTTCGCAATTTAAATATGTTACCTCTTTAAAAATATTAGAAAAGATATCTTTAATAATAATACTTGCTGTACCATTGCCGCAGTCCACTGCTATTTTTTTATTTATCTTACCGAATTTGGATTTTAACATTTCTATATATTCTTTTTTGATATCATAATTTGTAATTGAACCTTCTCCTTTAATAAAATTTTCTTCTTTTATTATTTGATAAACTTTTTTTAGCTCTTCTTGCTTAAGATGAAGAAAGTCTTTTCCAAAAATTTTAAATCCATTGTCCGATGCTTTATTATGACTTGCGGTTATCATAATACCGTATTCTTTTTTTAGGGTAATTGATGCAAAGTTAAACATTGGAGTGGTAACTAACCCAATATCTATGATATTTACACCGCTTGCTAGTAAACCTTCTGTTAAACCTTCTGTTAATTCTTTACTACTTATACGATTATCGTGGCCGATAATACATTCTTCTATGTTTATTTGATTTAAATACGTTCCAAAGGCTTTTCCAATAATAATTGCTATCTTTTTGTTTACATCAAATGGATATTCTCCTCTAATATCATTTGCTCTTAGAATATTATAATTCATATCATCACCTATTTTATTATATAAAAAAAAATAAATAAACGCATTATATTTACTTATTTTTTTAATTATTTTACATATCATCTAATATTAAATTTTTGGTATTTTGCATTGTTTCAGGAATTTTAATATCCATATACTTTAAAAGTGTTGGTGCTACGTTTGTTAAGTCTCCTTTCTCTCTTAAAGTGATTTTTTTATCTAATATTATAAATGGTACTGGATTGTTAGTATTATTAAAAAGCGGATTATTATTAGCATCTAACATTGTTTCACAGTTTCCGTGGTCTGAGGTAATTATAACATTATAAAAGTTATCGTTTGCACATTCAATTAGATTCTTTAGTATTTTGTCGAGAGAATCTAGTGCTTTTATGGTGGCAGATATATTGCCTGTATGAGCTAGTGAATCGGGATTTGAATAATTAACAAGGATGAAGTCAACGTCTTGATCTAAACATTTCTTTGCTTGTTTCGTTATATCGATAGCACTCATAAGAGGAGTGTCACTATAAGAAACAACATTGGGACTTGGTAGTAAATAATTAGTGGTTAATGGATACTTATTACATTTTTCAGCATTAAAGTAATATGTTACAGATTTATATTTATTTGTTTCAGCTATGCGCGCTTGTGTTAATTTTAAATCTTTAAAATATTCTCCTAAAGAATAAATCTTGCTTTGGTCAAATGATAATAATGGAATAACATTTTTAAGTTCTAGATTAGGAAATAATGTATAAATATTTAAATCAGAAAATTCTTTTGTAATAAATGAGGTAAATTCCGAATCTTTTAATGATTTTAGGAGATTTTTACTAATTATATCGTAATCTAAACATAAGATAGTATCGCCATTTTTAATAGTGTTTTTTCCATTTAATAGCATTGGTGGAAGAAATTCATCTGTTATGTTTTTTATATATAGATTGTTTATTGCGGTTTCATAATTTAGAATGTTAAAACCTATTCCGCTTACTATAAGGTCATAATATTTTCGAAGACGTTCAGTTTTGTTTTCTGGTCCTTCTAAATAATATCTTCCACTTACGGAGCCAAGGATTCCTATTTCAGTTTTCTTTAACGCTTCTTCAATTTGTTTAATATAATTTACTGAGGTTTTTGTTCCTGTATCAACCCCGTCGGTTATAGCGTGAAATACAACATTTTTTACGCCTTGCTCTTTTAAAATATTTATGAATTTAATCATGTAGTTAATATTACTGTGTATGGTAGCATCCGTTACTAAACCCATTAAGTGTAATGTATGATTATCTAAATTATTTATCATTTGTTTAAATGATTCTTGGTTTACTATTTCTTTAGAATCAAGCATTTCTTCTAATATTGTGTATTTTTGTTTGATTTTTTGACCAATACTAATAGTAAGGTGCCCTATTTGACTGTTGCCACTTACTCCTTCTGGAAGACCTACGGCTTTTCCTGATGCTTCTAGGGTACTGTGAGGATAGTTATTCCATAAATAGTTAAAGTATTCCATGTTGGCGTTTTTTACTGCATTACCATTTGTATTTTCGTTTATTCCAAATCCCGATAGGATTATCATTAATATTTTTTTCATATTATTTCTTCTTTCTGCTTTTATTTTATCATATTCAAATAAATCGTTCCATATTATTTTTTAGCACTCGCTATTGACAAGTGCTAAAAAAGTGGTATAATAGTTACAGTTGTTTTAATTAAACAATAAAAAGGAGGTTATTATTATGAATGAAGAACAAGTTTATCAAGAAGGCCTTAAAAATCCTTTAGAGAAGTATGGTCGTGACATCGTTGAGGCGGTTAAGTCTGGTAAAATAGATCCAGTTATTGGCCGTGATGATGAGGTACGTTCTATTACAAGAATATTATCTAGAAAAACTAAAAATAATCCTGTACTTATTGGACAACCAGGTGTTGGTAAGACAGCAATTGTAGAAGGACTTGCTCAAAGAATTGTTAAGGGTGATGTTCCAGAAAACTTAAAAAACAAACACATTTGGGAACTTGACATGGGTGCTTTGATTGCAGGTGCTAAGTATAGAGGTGAATTTGAAGAAAGACTTAAAGCTGTACTTAAAGAGGTTAAAAACTCTGATGGTAACATTATTATGTTTATAGATGAAATTCACATGATAGTTGGTGCTGGTGCTTTGGAAGGAGCAATGGATGCTGGAAATATGCTTAAACCAATGCTTGCTAGAGGTGAGATTCACTGTATAGGAGCAACTACTTTAAATGAGTATCGTAAGTATATTGAAAAGGATGGTGCTTTAGAAAGAAGATTTCAAAAAGTATTAGTTGCTGAGCCTAGCGTTATTGATACAATTACAATTTTGCGTGGTTTAAAGAGCAGATTTGAGGTATATCATGGGGTTACTATTAAGGATAAAGCATTAGTTGCTGCTGCTACCCTTGCAGATAGATATATTACCGATAGATTTTTACCGGATAAAGCGATTGATTTAATTGATGAGGCTTGTGCTACTATTAAAGTGCAGCTTGAGTCAGTGCCTACTAGTTTAGATACTTTAACAAAGTCTATTTTAAGATTGCAAGTTGAGAAAGAAGCTTTGAAAAAGGAAAAAGATGAGTTTTCTAAGGAAAGAATTAAAGAGATTGATGCTAAACTTATTGATTTAAAGTCTAAGGAAGAAAAGCTTAGAAAAGATTGGGAAGAAGAAAAGTCAATTAATGCCCAAATAAATAATAAGAAGGAAGAAATTCAAAATGCTAATAGAGAGCTTGAGTATGCTGAGGCTAGATATGATTTAGAAAAAGTTGCAAGACTTCAGCATGGGGTTATTCCTAAACTTGAAAAGGAACTTGATGAGTTAAAGGCTAGTGATAAAAATGCTATACTAAGTGATGTTGTTGATGATGAATCTATCGCAAAGATTATTTCTAAATGGACCAATATTCCTGTTAGTAAACTAGCTAGCAATGAAAAAGATAAGTTATTAAATTTAGAGAATAATTTAAAGGTTAGAGTTAAGGGGCAAGATGAAGCGTTGCATTTAGTTAGTGAGGCAATTATTAGAGCTAGAGCTGGTATTAAGGATCCTAATAGACCTATTGGTTCATTTATATTTTTAGGGCCTACTGGAGTCGGTAAAACTGAGGTTGCTAAGACCCTTGCTTATGAACTATTTGATGATGAAAGACATATTATTAGAATTGATATGAGTGAATATATGGAAGCCCACTCTGTTTCTAGATTAGTTGGAGCGCCTCCAGGATATGTCGGTTATGATGAGGGTGGACAGTTAACGGAAGCTGTTAGAAGAAATCCATATAGTATTGTTTTATTTGATGAAATAGAAAAAGCACATCGTGATGTATTTAATATTTTATTACAGATTTTAGATGATGGTAGAATTACAGATTCTCAAGGAAGATGTGTTGATTTTAAGAACACAATAATTATAATGACTTCTAATTTAGGTAGTGAATATATTCTAGATAATAGTAAAGATAAAAATGAACTTGTAATGAGTGAACTTAGAAAAACGTTTAAACCGGAGTTTATTAATCGTATTGATGAAATTATTATATTTAATTCTTTATCTAAGAATGTTGTTTATGAGATTCTTGATAAAATTATTTTGGATATTCAAAATAGATTAATTGATAAGAAAATCAAGTTGGAGTTAACTTCTAGAGCTAAAGATTTTATTATTAATAGTGCTTATGATGAGGTGTATGGTGCTAGACCTATTAAGAGATTTGTTAGTAGAAATATAGAGACACTTCTTGCTAAGAGTATTATTAATGAGGAGATAAAGTATAATAGTTTAGTTACGATTGATGTAGTAAATAACGAGTTCATAATAAAAGGAAACGATTAGTCGTTTCCTTTTTTAGTTGTAAATTTTAATTTTGACAGTTGTTGTTTTAGGTACTAGGTTGATTCTTACATCGTCTGAGCTAACTTTTACTGGTACGTCATAAGTTCCTGGGCCATAGCCACTTAGGTCTATGTATGCTTTAATTTTTGATGTGTCTAGTCCTTCTAGAACAGATGATGCAGCTTTAGCTATTACGGTGATTGTACGGTCACTTTCACTTACCGCGTTTACAGAGTAGTTTGTTCCTAAGTTGATTGATTCAACAATTACACCTTCAAATTCTTTGCTTGATTCAGTATCTAGTTTTACCTCTACGGTTGTATTTGATTCACTTAAGTATCTTACTCCTGCTGGTTTGGTTAGTGTTACACTGAATTTTTTATCACTACTTAATTTATTAATATCTATTTTTGCTTCAATGTATGATAGTTTTTTAATTTCTGCTTCATCACCATATACACCTACTTTAGTTACTGAGCTTGTTAAGCTTGATAAAGCATAACCACTACTCATACTTCCAGTAGTAACTACTTTAACAGGTAATTCTGCATAGTATGAATCAACTGTTACAGAAGCACTTATTTTTGATGGAACGATTTCTACGTTATCTATTTTCTTACCATCAGATCCATAAGCTGCTAGCATGATTGAGTCTACGGTAAATGTTCCTTTTTCTGTTAATTTTGCTGCTTCTAAGTCTACTAGAGCTTTTACTTTAGCTACTTTGTCTAGGGTTTCTTTGCTACCCTTTACGATTATTTCGCTGCGGTCTAGTTCTACTGATTTAATACTTAGTTTTTTATCTAGCTTATCTTCATTTAATAAGTCATAGTCTAAAGTTTTAACATCACTGATTTTTTCACTGATTTTAACGGAAATAGTTCCTGGGTCTAATTTATAATCTACAGAGTCTACACTGTGGTTATATTTTAATTTTACTTTATAGGTCCCTACTCCATAGCCACTTAAATCAAGTACTACTTCATGTTCACCAAGTTGTTTTGCTAGGTATAGGCTACTTTTACGACCAATTAAGGTAATATCTACAGTGTCTGGTACTCCGTCTACTACATAAGCTTCTTCATTGTAAATTATATTTACTTTTTGATCTGATAAAATTTCTGCTTCATCAGTTACTAAGTTAATTGCTTTAGTATCAATTAATATGAATAAAGCTATTGCACTAAATAGGGATATATAAAGTAGAACGTTTGGTCTATTTAATATTCTTTCTAGTTTTCCACTATTATTACGGCTGATTTCGTTTATTCTATAAACTAGACGGCTTATTGGAACAACGATAGCTTTATCTATAAACTTATAGATCATTTTAAAGAAGAGTATAAATGGTTTAAATATTTTATTCATCTTCTTCACCTTCTTCGTTTTGGTCTGCATCATAGAAAACTTCCATTTTTGGTTTTAGTTCTTCTAATAACATTATTTTAAATTCTTCTAGAGTTAGGTTATAGTTAATATTACTATCTACGGCAATAGAGATTGCGCCAGTTTCTTCTGATACGATAAGGGCGATAGCATCAGTTTCTTCAGCAACGCCTAAAGCTGCACGGTGACGAGTTCCTAATTTTTTACTAACATTTGGATTCATACTGGTTTTAAAGACAGCTCCTGCACAGGTAATACGATCTCCTTGAATGATTACACCACCATCATGAAGTGGGTTTTGTGGAAAGAAGATAGCTTCTAGTAATGGTGCAGTAATATCAGAATAAATCTTATTTGCTGGCTGAATATATTCTTGAAGTGAAACATTTCTTTCTATAACAATTAATGCTCCTATACGGTTACGTTTTAAGTACTCAACAGCAGTTGTAATTTCAAAGACTACTCTTTCTCTTTGATCTACGGTAAGAACTTTGTGTCTACCAAGTAACTGGCTTCTACCAATAGATTCTAGGACGGCTCTAATCTCTGGTTGAAAGATAATAATTAAAGCAAGCGGTCCCCAAGAAATTACATATTCTAGTAATAAGCCAATTGTATATAGATTTAACAAGTCACTTAATAGTTTAATGATGATTATTATTACAATTCCTTTAAATATTAGGACTAATTTCACGTTATTTTTTAAATTTTTTAGTAAGTAGTAAAACATAAACCATACAAGGGATATATCTATAATTTTAGTTACTACTTCCCATATAGATGAAAAAGTCATTTTATCACTCCTTTAGCATATTTATTATAACAAATTATTATTTAAATATCTAGGTTATATTTTGTTTTTGATTTTCTGATAAAAAAAAGAAGATTAGTTGTTTTGATCTTCTTCATCACTTATTTCAGGGATTCCTTCTTCTATTTCAGGGATTTCTGACTCATCAGTTTCTTCATTTTCGGCTTTTTCATTTCTTTCTTCTTTGACATTTTCTTGGCTTTTAGTTGGCTCACTTAATTTTTTGTTTTTACGTTTTTCACTGTCAACTATATATCCAATTAATGCAAATAATAGGAAAGCTGCAATGATTATTATTAGAAAATAATTTTTTGCAATAAACTCCATTTTATTCCTCCTAGTTAATTATATTTATTTATTCAATAGTTAATGTCTGTCCTTTTGGCTGAATTTGAATAAATGTATTACCATCGTTAACTACTAGTTCTTCACCATTTGCATATTTATATACAGTTTTACTAGAACGAGTTTTCTTTTCCCAAGTTATTGGTACAGCTACTCCATCACTAATATAATAGCCGGTTCCATTTCCTAAGTTTTCTAATCCTTGGCGTCCTTTATTTTCTACATCATCTAATGTATAATTTTTAACTTGGTAGGTAATAATATTTTTAAATGTGTATTGTTTTTTAGTTACATAGTCTTTGTGTTCTTCACCGTTTACAAAACGTTTATACACTTTGTTTTCAGCATCATATTCATATGATGTTTTGATAGTATTTGAGTATTTGATAAACACTTTATTTGCTGTTTGATTATTTTCATATTTAGTTAAATCTAATTCATCAGCACTATAGTTTAAAAGTAAGTTGCCTTTTCTTTCAGTTCTTCTTGATTTAATACCATTTTTTAGTTTGTCGGTACTTGTAAATAGAGTGTGCTCACTTGCAACCTTTAGGGTTTTATCACGCCAGCCGGTTGTGCTTTCATTTACTTCTATGCGATCAACGTTTAGTTTGGTAAAGTCAGCTGCGGCTTGAGGACTTTGGCCATGATGAACATAGAAAGCATCATTTTCTAGAGCATAGTCTAAGAAATAATGTCTTGAACTACGAATTGAACCAATTCTATCAGTGTTTGCATCTAGAAACAATGCCATGTATCTTGTGATTCCACCTTCGACAATAAGTTCATACATTATATAAGCATCTTGCAACCCGCTTTGTAATGGTCTTGCTGTTCCTAAGTTATTAATCATTACGGCGTATGGCCTACTCTTACTTTCTAGGTTTACTATCTTTAGTTGTTTAGCGATTGTTGTGGTTTTGCTACCGTTACTTAAATTTTTACTTGGCTCTTTTTTAAAGATAAATACACAGATAACTGCTATAAGTAAAACAATAGCAATTATGATTAATGGTAAATACTTATTTTTGAATTTAAATTTTCCTTTTTCCTTTTTCATTTTTATCACCAATTTAATCATAGCATAAAGCGTGATATTTTTAAATAAATAAATTGTATAAAATTTATCTTTTTGATATACTTAGTATATGAGGTGATTGTTTTGGATACAATAAAGAAAATATGGGATAATCCAGTAGCAAAGAAAGCTATTATGGGACTTGGAATTTTCATACTAGTTATTTTAATTATTATTTTAATAGCTGCTTGTAGTGGAGGAAAAAAATATACTTATGAGGAGTTTGAAGCCAAATTAATATATGAAGCTCAAAGATATTATGATGCTCATAAAGATAGGTTACCTAGCAAGGATAAGGATACAACTTCTTTATCTATTCAAACTTTAATTGATAATAAACAAATTAGAGATACTACAGAAATGACTAAGGATAAAGTTTCTTGTAGAGGTAGTGTTGAAGTTACTAATAATAATGGTTATTATTTATATACGCCAATGTTAGATTGTGGTTCAAATTATAAAAGTAGTCTTTTAAAGGATGAATTAGTTAAAGATGAAAATATTGTTACTAGTGGTAATGGATTATATAAGACTAGTGATGGTTATATTTTTAAAGGCGATATGGTTAATAATAATTTGATTTTTAATGATATAAGTTATCGTATAATGGGTATTGATAATGATGGTGTTATAAAAGTAATTGATACTACTAAAAGAGAAAGTGTTGTTTGGGATGATAGATACAATACTGAAAAAGCAAGTGCTATGGGTATTAATGATTATTTTACTAATAATTTAAATAGTAGAATAAAGGATACATTAGAGAAGCTTTATAAAGATGATGAGGTATTTCCTAGTGAGATAAAAGCTTATTTTGTTACTAATTCAGTTTGTATTGGAAAGATGTCAGTAAATGATACTAATAGTAATATTTGTGAGAGTAAACTTGATAATCAAGTATTTAGTTTATTAACTGCTAAAGATTTTTATATTCCTAGTTTAGATCCTAATTGTGCGAGTAATAATAAAGCTTGTATGAATTATAATTATTTATCTTTAATTGGTAATAGTTGGACAGTAACTGGTGATAAAGATTCTACTCATAAAGTTTATAAAATATCTGGTGGGGATTTAGAACTTAAAAATGCTTCTAGTATGTCTAGTTATAAAATTGTCGCTTATTTAGATAAAAATGTTTTGTTTTCTGGTGGCGATGGTAGTGAAGCTAATCCTTATGTAATTAAAACATTTGTTAGTAGTAAAAAATAATCTCGTGATTGAGATTATTTTTTTTGCCATTTTGCGGTTAATACAATATTATTATTGATTGGTGTATTAAAATCAAATTCTTTACCATTATGCATCCAAGTTATAAATTCGTACCCTTCCCTTGTAGGATTAGATGGTCTTGTTGCTGTTTGATTTGTTTTTAATACTTGGGTTGGAATACTTGAACCGTAGTTTGTATCGAATACTACGTAGTATTTAGGTTCTTTTGTTCTGATTTCTGTTACATATGTAATCTTTGTTGTTGTATTTACTTTATTACTGTTTGAATTATTGCTGCTAGAATTATTATTATTTTTAGATGTTGTCTTTTTAGTTTTCTTAGTTGTTGTTTCTTCTTGTGAACATTTTTGTTCTTCGCATTTAGTACGATAAATATATACATGTCCTTCTTCTTTATTACATATTAGAAAAGCATCTATTTCATATTCACCATTATTATTTGTTGCTTTAATATAACTGTTTTCATTATCGCAGTCACCGTTTTTTTGGTCTTTTAATTGATTTATTTTACCATTTACTATTAGTTCTTCTAACGTTATGGTTTTTTCATCACCATTTTTACTTGGTAGTTTGTCAGTTTGAAAATAGTCAGTTGCTGCTATTTTTAATTTATTAATATTTTCCTTAAAGCTTTCACTTTGTACTCTCTTATTTTCAAATGGTAATAATTTAATTATTAGTATTAATAATAATATAAGTATTGCAAATTTTAATAAAAAACCTTTCCAATCAAATTTAATTTTAGTTTCTTCGTACATTTTTACCCCACTTCCTAAATTAATTGTTAGTTGTTATGATAGCAAATAAATATTTTGTTGTCAATTAATCTGTAGACAAATTCTAATTTTAAAAAAACAAGACTAAACTGTGTCTTGCTTATTAAAATTTTTTAATTCTTCTAGTTGTTTTAAATAGTCAGTTTTTCTTAATTGCTCTGCGGTTATATCTATTTGTTTATTAGCATTTATTTGTTCTTTATTATTGTCTCCGGAAATGTTATCAACTATTTTTTTACTTTTTACAAGTTTTAATATTTTAAAGATATCATAGATAATAACGCCCATAGCTGGTAGAAGAACTACAATAAACCAACCTAGTTTTGAAGCAACAAATCCTTGAATTTTACCAACGCCAGGCAATTTAATAGCAACTTTACCAACAACATCATTATACTTTGCTGTAGCACTATCTGCTGATGGGTTCCAGTCACCTTTTGTAACATATTCATAACTGCCATCATCATTTTTTATAATGTTAATAACACGGTGGGTTACAGTTAAGTTCTTACTAATTGAACTACTTGATATAAATGTTATTACGTCACCAACTTTGATACTTTCAGGAGATTTTACTCTAACATTTACAATTACGTCATCTACTTTAATATTTGGTTCCATTGAACCAGTAGCAATATTATATAATGAAAATAACGGTCTATATTCTGGGTTTTTAGCAACTACTTGAGCTGCTATAACATAATAAACTAAAAACATACCAATGATTACTAATAAGATTAATACTGATGTCGATAAAAGTTTTCCAACGTAAGTTAAAGCTTCTTTAATTTTTATATACTGTTTTTTATTTAAAGAATTCATAACTCACCTTCTTATCTTATAAAGTTATTATATAAAATTATTTATTAAAGTTCAAGATGCTTTACACAAAAAAAAAGCCATAATGGCTTATTTTTTTATTAGGCTGCTGTAATTTCTGAAGTTGTTACTTCTACAGTAGCACCAAATACTTTGTTCTTATCTACGTCTTGAACTATGTGATTATCTGGGAAGTAAATATTTAAAGTGTATTGGTGGATAATGTTACTTCCAGCTGGGAAAAATCCATTTCCTAAAACAATACCTTCAGTATTTGCTCCACTAGCGATGTCTACCCATTCAGGAATATTAATTATTTCACCTGATGCAGCATCACCAGTTTTAGAACCAACTAAGTTATATTTAAGTGCGCCAGTTGAAAACTGATTTTGAGTAATTTTCATTTTAATGGTATATGGCATCTTCATATTTTTTGATGCATCAGTTGTATTAGTACCAGTTAATGTGAAAGTTTTTGCTCCTACTGGAGTATAATCAGCTTGGTCACAAAGATAAGCAGTTGGGTTAGTATCAAAATCTGCTGGTTTTTTTGCATCACAAGTTGCAGCTGTTGGCTGAACTTGGTCTGCGATTTGAACTGAATTTGTATTTGCAAAGTTAATTTTTAATTGTCCAGCATTAACTTTAACAGTTGCTTCAGATTCACCAGGATTCATTGCTGCTGTGAAGTATGCAAATGTTGCTCCAACAACAGCTACTAAAAGAGTTGCTACACCAATTACAGTTAATAATAGTGTATTATTCTTAGTATTATCTTTCATTGTTTCCTCCTTCTATTAATTATTTAACTTCTGAAATAGCTATATGAGCTTTGAATTGTGCGCCTTGATCAGCATTTTGATCTTCGTCTGTACGTGGAAAGAACATAGATAATGTATATTCTTGGATTACAGTAGTATCACCATTACCATAAACAGTTGCTTGTCCAAGGTTGATTGTCTTTGTAGCATCAGCAATTTTTACTTGTCCATCAGTAGTAGGCATAGTTCCCTTATGTTTAGAATCAGCATTACTTTCAGTTGCAGTTAAAGTATATGATAATGCATTAGCTGAGAATGCTTTAATAGTTCCGCCTGCTGCACCTGTTGAAGAAATTGTTGCATCTTCTGTTACATCGTTTGTGTCAACAACTAATGAAATGTTATATTTAGTTTCTACTCCAACAGAAGATGTACTCTTAATACTAAATACTTTAGTAGCCCAAGCAGCTTCTTGTGGGAATATTCCTTTAGCAACTACTTCATCTCCACCAGTAAACTCTGTACCGATTGTTGCAGAAACTACCTTATATTCTTTTTCTGTTTCTGTACCAGATAATTGTGCACTAAAGAATGCAAATGTTGCACCTACTACAGCAATTAATAGAGTAGCTATACCGATAACAGTAAGCATTACAGTATTATTTTTCCCTTCGTTCATTTTTGTATCCTCCTTTACTATAAAAATAGTAACATTTTTATGAAATTAAATCAATATATTTTTTTACTTTTTTTTTGCTTTGATTTATTTTTAAATTTTTTTATTGTGATTATTCTTAGTTAACTGAGGATAGAAGCAACATAAAAATTATGTAAAGAAGAGTTTTTATTTTATTTTATTTTTTTACTCTTATTAATGTAAAAATAGAACTTTGTTCCTTTGTTTTTGGTACTTTCTACACCATATCTAAATTTATGTTTAGATAAAATATTTTGCACAATTGATAAACCAAGCCCCGTTCCTACAACATTTCTTTGATGATTTTTTTCATTTTTGTAATATTTTGTCCAAATTAGACTTAATTCTTTTTTATCTATTCCTTTACCAGTGTCTTTAACTTCAACTAAATAATTATTTTTATTTTCTATAATGTTGATTTTAACAGTTAAATCTTTGCCTGTATAGTTTATGGCATTATTAATTAAGTTATATAGTACTTGATTAATTTTATTTTTATCGGCGTTTACTACGGCAATCTCTGGTGCAGTTAGGATGAGCTTATAATTTTCAGTTTCTTTAATAATTTCGTATCTTTTTAAGATTGATTTTACTTCTTCTACTAGGTCGTAGTCTTCTAAAGTTAAGCTGTCTTTATTATTTTCTAGTTTTGATAAATTTAAAATATCATTTACTAAAATATTTAAGCGATCAGCTTCTTCTAAGATAACACTTAGGTTTTCGTTTCTTTTTTCTTTGTTGTCAGCATTAATATCTCTAGCCATTTCAGCATAGGCTTTAATCATTGTTAAAGGGGTTTTTAAGTCATGAGATACATTAGCCATTAAATCTTTTCTTAGCTCGTCAGTATTTTTAATTTCGCTTTTAGCATAGTTTAGAGTTGTTGTTAGTTCGTCTAGTTCTTGAATATTATAGATTTCTTCATCAGGTTCATAGTTGCCTTTGGCCATTTCTTTGGCTTTTTTAGTAATTTTTAATATTGGTTTATTTAACATGTTAGATACTAGTATTGACATGATACCTGAGAGAATAATTACTATTAGGGTTATATATATAAGCTGGCCGCTTAGAATATGGGTAGTACTGTTAACATCCTCTAGTTTAGTATTTAAAATAATTCTAGTGTGGTCATTTAGTTTTACTCCGTAAAGGATACTCTTTGAATCGTATCTTGGATCAATTACTTTGATAATTGTTTTTTTATCACCATTATTTAATAATTTATTTTTAGCATTTTCAATTTTGGCGTTGTTAGATAGTAAAATACAGTCTTTATTCAAACTGTTATAATGGTAAACTTCATTATAGTAATGAACTTCGGCACAGAGGTCTTGTTTGTAAACGTCTTGTTCTAGGTTTTTAAGATTATCTTCGTTTATGGTTGCAGCGTAACTTACAATTTTATTGTATTGGTATCTTTCATAAAATATTTTTAGAAAGACAATTTGAAAAAGCCATAATAGTAATAGTATTATAGCTGAATAGGATAATAAATAAATAAAAGTTTTAACGCGAATGCTATTAGTTTTTATATTCAAATTTATAACCTACTTTCCTAATTGTTTTAATATTATCACGGTAGGTTTTCAATTTACTTCTTAATAGTTTGATGTGAGCATCTATTGTGCGGTCATCAGCTTCATAGTCATATCCCCAAATTTTATTTATTATTATTTCTCTAGATAGCGCAATGTTTAGATTAGTTAGAAATAATTTTAGTAATTCAAATTGAGTGTGAGTTAAAGTAATTACTTCATTATCTATTGTAACTTCTCTAGTTAAGTTACTTAATTTTATTGTACCTACTTCTATGATATCTTCTTCTTTTTGTCTTTTGGTGACTGCTTTAATTCTAGCAATTAATTCTTTAGGACTAAATGGTTTAATAACGTAATCATCTATACCTAAATCAAAGCCGTTTAGTTTATCTTCTTCCATAGTCCTTGCTGATAATACTATGACTGAGGTATCTTTTTCTTGTTTTATTTCTTTTATTGCTGAAAAACCATCTCTTTTAGGCATCATAATATCCATAATAATTACATCATAGTCGTTTTCTAATGCTTTTTTGACTGCTTCATCACCATCAGATGCTTCATCTACTTCGTAATTTTCTATTTTAGCATATTCTTTTATAACGTTTCTGATTAGTTCTTCGTCATCTACTACAAGTAATTTCATAATACATCACCGTATTTTATATTATAACAGATTTATGAAGATTTAATGAAAAAAACTAGATTAGTTAATTAGTCTAGTTTAACGTTAGTATAGATTGCTGTTACGTCGTCTATATTATCTAATAAGTTATATAGTTTATCAAATACTTCTTTATCTTCGCCTTCAAGAGTAATTTGCTCTTTAGGGTAATTACCTACTTCATCATAGGTATATGTAATACCAGGAATTAATTTTTCTAGTTCTTCTTTTATTTTATTGATATCTTTAGGGTTTGCAGTAATAGTAATTTCATCATCTACTGTTTCTATATCAATTAGTTCAATTCCTTCATTTAATAAGTGCTCAAAGATCTTTTCTTCATCATTACTTTTAAAGGAAATAATTGCTAGATAGTCATAGTTGTATGCTACTGAGTTAGTAACACCTAGGCTTTTATGAACTTTATTAAATGCGGCTCTTATTTCACCTACTGTACGATTTACGTTATCGGTAAGAGTTTTTATGATAAATGTACTAGCGCCTGGGCCAAAACCTTCATAGATTACTTCAGTGTAGTCTTCGCCACCCGTTCCTTTTGCCTTATCTATTGCTCTTTTAATAATGTCCATTGGTACTTGTTCTTTTTTAGCTTTTTCAACTAAATGTTTTAAAGTTATATTTGATTCTAACTCAGGTACACCCTTTTTTGCTGCTAAATATATTTCCTTAGCGTAATTACTATATAATTTGGCTTTGACAGCACCGTTTTTTTGAATACTTGCTTTTCTTACTTCGTATGCTCTTCCCATACTTTCACCTTCCGTTTCTTATGTATTATAATAAATATTATATTATTTTACAATCCTTAATAAACTGTTTTAATTGTTTATCTTTTAAATCTTTTCTTTTTAATTTTAAGATAACTAGTTTTAAATGATATATTTTAAATTTTTCGTAATTGTATGTTTGCATAAGCTTTTCTACTACTTTAATTAATAATTCTTTATTGGTAAGCGTACGATATTTTATTTTTAGTTTTGTTAGAGTTTCAAAATTTATGTTTTGCAAGATTTTATCGCATGCTTCTTCTTTAATATTTTTAAAGTAATATTTATTACCGTCTAAATTATCTAAAACTTTAAGAGTATCATAATAACCTAATTTTAAGTTGTGAGTATTACTTTCTTTATCAAATATAATTATTGATCCAAGATTTTCTTTTGGTTTTATTTCAATTACTTTAGTTTCTTTTTTTAACTTGTTGTGACTTACTCCTATTCCTTTAATTCTAATTGAATAAATTGTGTCGCAGCCATAGTTTTGAACTAAAGATAGTGGAACGTTGTTATAAAATCCACCATCAAGGTAGTAGTTATTATCTATTATTGGTTTATAGTTAAATAGTGGTAAGTAACATGATGCTAGGATATATTCCGGTAATTTACCATAGGGAATATCATCTATTGTTAATTCTAAAGGTTTCATGCCATCTACTTTGACAGTTATTAGACCAAGCTTAACTTTACTTTTACGAATTTTATCTTCATTAACTGATTTTTTGATAATATTTAAGAATTTAGTTGTATCTATTCCTTTATTTTTTAAAATCTTTTTAAGATCATTTATTCCAGTACCTAAGTCTTTAATGGTTAATTTTTTTGATTTGATTTTTTCAGCAAGCGATCCACTTATACCGAAGATATCCGTTGTAGTATTAAGCCATAAACTTACTAATTTTTTGATGTCTCCTTGAACCATTAGAGCAGCGTTTAGTGAGCCAATTGATGTTCCTGCGATTATTGCTGGTTTAATGTGTCTTTTACGTAGAGCGATATAAGCTCCAGCTTGATATGCGCCTTTAGCGCCTCCGCCTTCAAGTGCAAAACCGATCATAATAAACCTCCCAAAATTATTAGTATTATACCAGTAATTATTCCATATAGACTATTTTTATTCCAGTTTTCTTTTAATTCTATAAATAATTCCGCCACAATAATATAAATAATCATGCCAATGGTTATGCTTAAAAGAATACCTAAGAATAAATCGTTTAGGATACCATTAAAGATAAACATAAATAGTCCACCAATAAAGGTACTTAAAGTTAGAATAGTAATATATATTTTTTCGTTGCGGGCTTTTACTTTTTTAAACATAGCTGTTATTTCTAAACCAAAGGGAATATTATGAAGACCGACTGCTAAAGTATAAAGAAGCCCGGTTTTAAGATTACTTTGCCCTGCTGCGTAGATGCTAATTCCTTCTACAATGTTATGAATTATTAAAGCAAGTGATGTCATAATACTAATGTGTTTTAAGTGATTAGAATGATGGTGTTTGTTTTTTTCTTCATAATGATCATGATGGGGGACTAATTTTTCCAATGTTAAAAGGGTTCCTAAGCCTATTAAAATGCCGGGAATAATAAACAGTTTGTTTTCTAGTAGTTCTAAAGTTTCTGGAATAATATCTACAATTAATAAAAGGATTAAAACAGAAAAAGCCATGCCAAGGCTAAAGCTAATTATTTGTTTATTATCTTGTTTTTTTACTGCTATAATGCAGCCTAGAAGAAAAAATCCTCCAGCTATTAAAGTTAGTAGTAATCCTAACATGTTATCACCTCGATTGTTAAAAAAAGACTAAATAGTCTTTATTGTGTTACGGTTTCTGATGGAGTGTCTATCATATCTGCTTCCATAGAAATTTTACCTTTTAATGTGCCTGCTAGTAGCTCAATTTGATTTGTATTGGTTTCTAATACGTACACTCTAATTTCATAGTTGTTTGTTTGGTTAGAGTCAATAGTTATATTATTTTTTAATTCTAATTTACTAGCAACGTTTAAGAAGTTCCCTGATGCAATGATGGCGTTTGAATCTTTATTAACTAGTTCCCATTTTAAGTGTTCGGAATTTTTTAAGTTATCAGATATTACAATGTCATCTAAATATAATGTATATTTGATTTTATAATCGTTATTTCCGGTTTTAACACTAAACGTGCCAATTGCGGCGTCAGTACTTGCACTGTCGGCTGTTATTGGTAATAGGTCAGTCGCATTAATATATCCATCATTGGTTGTTACTAAATCTATATCAAATTTAGCCGTGGTGTTTCCGGTTACTGGCGTGTTAGTACCATTTACGTTAGCTAAAAAGTATGCATAAGTAATACCTAAAATAATTGGAACTAAGACAGCAATAACAATCAAAAATTTATAATTAAGTTCTTTTTCCTTCATATATAACCCTATCTTTTCTATTAATATATTACTATAAGATTAATTTTTTTGCAAGGTATTATATTAGTTCTTCAGTGCTCTTAGCGTTAAGGGAAAAATCGCAGAAATCGCCTTTTAAATATAATGGGTACGCAGCACAGCCAATCATAGCTGCATTATCTGTACAGTATTTAATTGGTGGTACTGTTAAATCAATTTGGTATTTATCTGCTAGCTTTTGAAATTCACTTCTTAAATATTCATTGGCAGTTACTCCACCAGCAATAATTAAGTGCTTACAATTTGTTCTTTGAATTGCTAATTCAGTTTTATGAGTTAACTGTTTAATAGCTACTGTTTGAAATGAACAAGCTAAGTCATATTTTCTGATATCATTACCTCTTTGTTTTTCGTTATGGCTTAAATTTATTACTGCGCTTTTAAGTCCGCTATATGAAAAGTTTAAATCATCGCCTTTCATTGGTTCTGGCAAGTCATAAGTGTTAGTACCTAACTTAGCGTATTTTTCAATATTAGGTCCTCCGGGGTATGGTAAGTCTAAAACTCTCGCTACTTTATCATATACTTCTCCTATGGCATCATCTAAAGTTTTACCCAATACTTTAAACTTGTAGTCATCTTCCATAAGAACAAGCTCAGTATGGCCGCCACTTATTACTAAGGCTAGTAATGGGAATTGCATCTTTTTGACTAGATTATTAGCATAGATATGACCAGCAATATGATGTACTTTGATTAATGGTTTTTTATAAACTAGCGCGATGGTTTTAGCAAATTCTATCCCGACAAGTAAACTACCTAATAAGCCTGGTGCGTAAGTTACTGCTACAGCATCTATGTCATCCATAGTTAAGTTTGTGTCTTTAAATACATCTTCAAAAACCATTGTAATGTTTTCTGAGTGCATGCGACTGGCAATTTCTGGTACTACTCCGCCATATAAAGCATGAGTGTCCATTTGGGTTAAAATAGTAGTCTTGATATTATCAGTACCATTTTTGATTATTGCCATGCTTGTTTCATCACATGATGATTCTATGGCTAGTATGTAAACATCTTTTTTCATATATACATCTCCATTATTATTCCATCGCCATCTTTATAATAGTTTTTGCGGCGATGAATTTCTTTAAAGTTTTTCTTTTGATAAAATTTTATTGCTTCTATATTATTGGAATTTACTTCTAACATTATTTTAGTAACTTTAGGAGTAAGGTTTTTAATCATGCTTTCTAATAGAATGCTAGCTTTTCCACAGTTACGATATGATTTTTCCACATAAATATTTAGAATGTCTGCTATTTCATAATTTATTTGATAATGAATAAAGCCAATAATTTTCTCATCTTCCTTATATATTAAGATTTCTTCATTTGAATTTAAGTTATCTATATGGAATAACTTTGAAAAATCTGGATTAAGTTTATTTCCTAAATTATTGATTTTGGGAATATCTATAGCTTCATATTTACTTACCATTTAGTGCTTCAATTCCTTTAACGTATCTTGCTTTTACTGCATGAGCTGGTGTAGGTTTGATGTTAGCAGCATAGATATAAATTTTTTCTAGGTCTAAGCGAATATTATTTATTATTTGATAGTCTTCATAACTCGTTTTTATTAACTCCTCAAAGTCTTTATTTGATGCGTATTTTATTTCGTTTACCGCCTCATTATTATCAATAATTCCATAGTATTTGCCTTTTGGATCTTCTACTATAATTATCGCTTTTTGGGAATTTGATGAGACTGCTAAAGCTTCTATGCTTGATAGGCATTTTATAGGAATATTTAGTGTGTATGCTAAGGTCTTAGCTACGGTTATTCCAAGTCTTACACCGGTAAAACTTCCTGGTCCATCTATTACAATTATTTCATTTAAGTTTTTTACGTCAATTTTATTTTCATCTAGGATTTCTTTTATTAAAGGAACTGTATAGATACTATGATTTCGGTTAGATAGCTGATCTTTTTTGGTAATAAGTTTGCCGTACCTTAATAATCCTATTTCTATTAATTCTTGATAAGTACTAATAAATAATGTGTTCATTTTTTTCACTTCCAAACCAATTATATTATACACTACAAATAAAAAAAGTAAATTCTTTATAAAACAGAATTTACTAAATCTTCGTATTTTTGACCATAAGGTTCTAAGATAAGTACCCTGGTATTTTCATCAATTATTTTAAATTTAATTTGTAGTCTTTCTTCTGGTAAGCAATCACATATCATATCTGACCATTCAATAATGCATACAGCATCTTTATTAAAATAATCTTCAAATCCTATAGTCTCACAGTTATTTTCTAAGCGGTAAACGTCCATGTGATATAATGGCATTTCGCCTGTGTTGTATTCTTTAATTAAATTAAATGTGGGACTAGTAATAGTTTCTGTGATTCCAAGGGATTTTGCAAAGCCTTTAACAAAGACTGTTTTACCACTTCCAAGTTCGCCATCTAAGCAGATTACCATTCCTGGAAATTTTTCGGATTCAATGTTTTCTGCTAATTCCATTGTATCATCTATACTTCTTGATGTATATTTGTATTCCATTTTATCACCTATTCTCATTATATATAAAACGTTTATTATTGTAAATACTTTTTTACATTATTTCACTACGATAAAATTCTGGTTCACAAGTTAGGTTAATTTTTAAATTTTTTAAGGCTTTAAAGTCGCCGTTGCGAACCATATATGAAGCGTGAGCTTCGCAGTTTTCTAAGTCTTTTAATTTTTTTATGGCATTAGCTACGACAGGATTAGTTACACCGCAAATTGATAGGGCAATTAATACTTCGGTTAGTGATAATATATTATCATCTTTTTTAAGTTCTAAAATTGGTTTTAGGATTGCCCGACTTAATAAGTCTATATCATCGGGAACTTTTGATAGCTCTTTGATAGCGTTGATAACTACGGATGCAGCGGGACTTAATAAGTCCGTTTGTTTGCCGGTTACGATTTTTCCGTTATTTAGTTCAAGAGCAATTACATGAGTTTGTTTTAATTTTGCTGTTTCTAGTGCTACATCTACTACTTTTAAATATTTTTCATCAATATTTATTTCATTCATTAATAGTTTTACTTTTTGAACTGTTGATTCATCACTTAAACCTAATTTATAATTATTTAATTCATTATAATAACGTCTTACTATTTCTTTTTTTGATGCTTCACTTACTATTTCATTATCTGTAATGCAAAAACCAACCATGTTTACACCCATATCTGTTGGGGAATAATAAATATCTTTTCCGGTTATACGGTGTAAAATTGTTTTTAGTATAGGAAAAGTTTCAATGTCACGGTTATAATTAACTGCTTTTATATCATATTTTTCTAGATGAAATGGGTCTATCATATTAATATCTTTTAAGTCAGCTGTAGCTGCTTCATAAGCTAAATTGACTGGATGTTTTAGTGGCAAATTCCATACTGGAAAAGTTTCAAATTTTGCATAGCCAGCGTTTACATTTCTTTGATGTTCATGGTAAAGCTGACTTAGACATGTTGCTAATTTACCTGATCCAGGGCCTGGTGCATTTACTAAAATTAGTTTTTTAGTTGTTTCTATATATGGGTTAGCCCCGTATCCTTCTTCACTACATATTGTATTTACATCAGTCGGATAACCTTTAGTAAATCTGTGAATATACGTTTTAATATTTTGATGTTCTAATCTTTTTATAAACTTGTCAACACTAGGCTGAGAATTATACAAAGTTATTACAACACTATTTACCTCAAAACCTAATTTTTTTGCGCTATTTATGATATTTAACATTTCAATATCATAAGTGATTCCAAATTCAGAGCGAATTTTATTTTTTTCTATGTCACTTGCACTTATACAAAATATAATTTCTAAATCTTTTTTTAAATTTAAAAACATACTTATTTTAGCATCTGGTTTAAATCCTGGTAATACTCTTGCAGCGTGATTGTCAGAGAATAATTTTCCCCCTACTTCTAAATATAACTTGTCAAAAATATTAAATCTTTCCTTAATTTTTTCACTTTGTATTTTTACATACTTATCATTATCAAATCCTTTTTTCATTTTTACCTCTACTATCTTTATATTTATAATATAAAATTTTTGGAAATAATGAAAGATATTTTTTTAAAGTTTTAATATTTATTTTACTATTAGTGATATTGCGGCTGTTTTTTTTGTAAACTAAAAAAATCATGTTAAAGGCTATACGCTACTAACATGATTTTATTGCAAAAAAAAATATTGGCAACTTCCTATTTTCGCATTCACTATCGTCGGCGTTTTAGTGCTTAACTTCTCTGTTCGGGATGGGAAGAGGTGTATCCACTAAGCTATCGTTACCAATAAAAGGATTTTGTCCTTTAAAAACAAGATAATGTATTATATTAACTCAATCAAATTTAATTATAATGATTAAATCCTCGATCTATTAGTACTAGTCAGCTCAACGTATCACTACGCTTCCACCTCTAGCCTATCAACCTCGTAGTCTACAAGGGATCTTACTATATAAAATATGGGAAAACTCATCTTGAAGAGGGCTTCTCGCTTAGATGCTCTCAGCGATTATCCCTTCCATACATAGCTACTCTGCAATGCAACTGGCGTTACAACAGATACACCAGAGGTATGTCCATTCCGGTCCTCTCGTACTAGGAACAGCCCTTCTCAATTTTCCTACGCCCACGATGGATAGGGACCGAACTGTCTCACGACGTTCTGAACCCAGCTCGCG
>URUT01000014.1 GCA_900551105.1 uncultured Mycoplasmatota bacterium | reverse complement strand
AAGTGTATATAATGTTTTACACATTACACACACTAAAAATTATACAACCCTTAAAAATAGCCTCTTTTTTCATGAAATAATATATACTTAAATTGTAAAATTTAAGGAGTAAAGATGAAAGAATATTATATGTTGTTAAGTTTAAATCAGAAAGAAATTAAAATTATTGATGTAAAGGAAAAAGATGGAATAATAGAAGTTAGTATAGAAAACAGGAAGAAAAAAGTACGATGTCCGAAATGTAATAAATTTACTTCAAGCGTGCATGGAAAAAATAAACCAATAAGGAGTAAGTATTTAAAATCTTGTGAACAAAAGGTGAATTTAATAATAAATAAAAAAAGATATCATTGTTATAATTGTGGAAATATTTTTACAGAGGATTTAAATATTAATAAAGAAAACGGGAATATTTCAAAATCATTATTAATTAAAATTAGGAAAGAATTGTTAAAATATAATCAAAATTTTAAGAGTATTGCAGAAGAGTGTGGAGTATCGTCACAGACAGTAATAAATGAGTTAAAAAAGATAAGTAAGTTGATGCCAGAGAGAATAATAAATCTTCCAAGAGTAATATCATTTGACGAATTTAAAGCCGATACAAATGAAGGAAAATATGCATTTGTATTAAATGATCCAATACATAAAAAAGTATTAGATATATTACCAAGTAGAAAAAAAGAGTACCTAATAAAGTATTTTACATACTGTAATAATAGGCACTCAGTGGAGTTCGTCATATCAGATATGTACGAACCATATTTGTTGGTCACCAAAATAATGTTCCCAAAAGCAAAATATGTGGTTGACCGATTCCATTATATCACATACATAATGGATGCTTTAGATAAAATCAGAATAAGGTTACAAAAAAGTTATGATATAAAAAGCAAAGAATATAAAATATTAAAAAATAAAAAGAATGTTAGTTTATTAAGAAAATATTCTAATGACATAGATTGGTGGGTATTAGTAAAAAGATATAAAAATGGGCATATGGTAGACATACTTCCAAGTGAATTATTAAATAAAATATTATCTATATCTCCAGAGTTAAAAAAAGGTTATAACTTAAAAGAAGAATTTTTAGATATAATAAATCATGCTACATACGAAACAGTAAGCGAGCAATTAATAGTCTGGGTAAGTAAGTGTGTAGCAAGTGAAATAGTAGAATTTATAGAAGCAGCTGGAACAATATCAAGATGGCGAGAATATATAGTTAATTCATTTATAGATGATAGATATTCAAATGGATTTACAGAAGGAATAAATAATAAAATAAAGGTTATAAAAAGAAATGGATTTGGATATAGAAGTTTTAAATTATTAAGAGCAAGAATATTATATATTTTTAATAAAAAAATGAAGGGGTAAAGAATTTAAAAATGACTTCAAACCGAAAAAAAGCAAAATATATTTTTTACCTCAAACTGAATTTTTAAATACTTCTTAAAAACATCAAAAATGTGCAAAAAAACTAGTGATAAATTTATTACATAAAAAATCACTACTTTTCCTTTTATTCATACAGGTTTGCTAAAAATTTACTTCACACTATTTTTTTTAGAACCTAAAATTAACCCTTACAAAAGGGTTTTTTTTATTATAAAATAGTACACTTTTCTTAGGCAAAAGCATAAATTAAATTGAGGGGGAATATAAATGGCTAATCTTAAAGAAATAGTAACTAAAGCAGTTATTGGCAAAAGTAAAAAGAAAAACACTGAAGATATCAAAATCATTACTGAAATAAAAATAGATAAGGTGCTTGGTTGTTGGATCATAAATCATTCATTTAAAGGCGAGAAAAACGAAAGTGGGTACTTAGTAAGAGGAAGTTATGATTTAAATCTTTGGTACTCTTATGATAATAATACCAAAACTAGTGTCTTAGTAAAAACAATTAACTATGAAGAAAAATTTGAAATGAAACTAAAAAATCCAAACGAAGCTACTGATGTAACTGTCAAAGCCCTAACCGCACCAAATGTATCTAAGGCAGATATTAATGAAAATGTAGTAACCTTAAGTGTTGAAAAAGAACTAGGTATTGAAGTTATTGGCGAAACTAAAGTCAAAGTAAATGCTTATGATGAAGCAGATGACTATGAAGAGATAGAAGACGAAGATATTGATATTAAAGAAGACTACTTAAATGATGTCAACCAAAAATAGTTGACATCATGTTTTTTTTTTGCTAACATATTGTTAGAAAAAGGAGGCATATTATAATGGCTGTAAAATTAAGATTAAAAAGAATGGGATCAAAAGCTAGACCTTTTTATCGTATTGTAGCTGCTGATTCAAGAAGTCCAAGAGATGGAAGATTCATTGAAGTTGTTGGAACTTATGCACCAATCTATAAAGAAAACAATATCACAGTAGATGAAGAAAAAGCTATGAAATGGCTAAACAATGGCGCTATCCCAACTGATACAGTAAAAAATATTTTTCAAAAATCTGGCGTATGGTCAAAATTCAAAGAAACTAAGAAAAGTGGTAAGTAATTATGCATCAAGATTTAATTAATTTTACTTTAGACTTAGTAAAAAATATTTGTAAAGAACCAGACATGGTAAGTGTTCAAGAATTTAGTGGCGATGATGCTGAAATAATGTTAGAAATCATTGTTCATGAAAGTGATATGGGTGCTGTAATCGGTAGAAATGGTAAAATTGCTAATAGTATTAGAACTCTAGTTCAAGCCTATGCTTATATCCATGAACTAAATCGTGTCAAAATAAATATCGACTCATTTTAAGCCGATATTTTTTTATTTAATAACAGGTTTATTACTAACCTCAAAATTATAAGTATTATCTAAAGTAACTAAATCATATAGTAACGAAGCCGTAAGCTCATACCTTTGTGCTAAAAACTCTTCACTTATCTTTCTACTAATTAAAATATCTGATTTAATACTCTTTAAATATTTCTTTCCCGCCACGTTAAATCCTAAAACTTTAATATATTCTAACTTTAATCGTTCTTTATCCTCTTTAGTAAAGCCAACTAAAATATGCATAAACATTCTCTGAATTCTATTATAAGTATAACGCTTAGACTTAACTCTTAAAATTAAATCATCCAAACTATTAGCTTTGCCAATCTCTTTTTTAATCTTATTTTCTATTCCTTCATCAACCGTTAGATAAATACTCAAATCCTTACTCGTAATTATCTTATATTTTAAAAGTTTAAATAGTAAATCTTTATCTACCTTATTAAATTTAGTGCAAGGCGTATACTTAGAAACATCATCACCATTTAATAATCTATTTCTTACATTTGAAGCACTTACAACTTGCTCATCTAAACTTACATCATGAAAATCATTTGTTCTTTGAATAGTTATAGGCTGAATTTTAAAATCATTTTTAAGAATTGCTTTAATATATGATACCCCAAGTAAATCATTAGGCGTAGAAATAGAAATGCCCACCAAATTATTAATTGTAGTAGGGTAGTTAACACCACTTTTCATCTGCTTATTAACTAAATCATCAAAAGAACTGTCTAACTGCTTTCTAGCACTTTCATAAAGTAAATCTAAATTATTGCTTTCACTGCCAAAAATTAGTTTTTTTATGCCAAGCTTATTTAATATCTTAACCGCACTTTCCGCAAATATATCCGCTGAATTACTACCAAATACAAAAGGAAGTTCTAGAACTAAATCTACGCCGTACTCTAAACAAATTCGCGTTTTTTCTTCCTTGGATAAAACACTTATCTCACCGCGTTCTAAAAAATAACCATTGACAACAACTATGATGATTGAATCTTTATATAGCTCTCTAACTTTTTTTATTTGATAAATATGCCCATTATGAAAAGGATTATACTCAGCAACTATTCCAATAACATTCATAAAGTTATCCCTCCGTCTTTAATTATAGCAAAACTTTAAAACTTATGATATTATTATTTTGGTGATAATATGAAAAGAAGACTAAAAATATACTTTATCCATTCATCAAGATACGATTACAATAACTTACTATACAAAGACATTTTAAGTAGTCCCATTCTAAATAAACATGAACTAATGCTACCACTGACAAAAACTTACAAAGAAAAATACGCAAAAGACTTAATTAATAAAGCTGATCTAGTAGTAGCTGAAGTCTCAACACCATCTTTTGGCTTAAAGCTAGAACTTAAATGGCTAAGTCAAGTAGAAAAACCAAAACTATTCTTTTCATTAAATAATAACTTGCCCAAAAGCTTAAAAAAATATGTTCAAGAAATCTCTTTTACAAACAACGATATAACCTTTATTAAACTAATTGAAAATTTTGTTCAAAAGTATGATCAAATGACTGAAGAAGAAGCTAACGACCCTGTAATAAACTTAGGACAGCTAAACTAAGTTTTTTTCATTTCCTAAGCGTAAAGAGAAAAATTTGAAAAAGTAACTAAAATTTGCTATACTTATAAAGCAATTACCAAACTTGTAATTTAATTTAAAATATAGAAAGAGGAATTTTATGAGTAAAATAAAAATTTTTGGTATGGGTGGACTTAACGAAAATGGTAAGAACACTTATATTATAGAAGTAGATAATAAAATATTTGTATTTGATGCTGGTTTAAAATTTGCAAACGACAGTATGTACGGAGTAGATTATATTTTACCAGACTATTCATATCTAGAAAAAAATAGTAAAAAAATAGTTGGAGTTTTTATCACTCACGCACACCCAGAAAGTTATGGCGGAGTATCAGACTTAATTAAAGACATTCCTGATATTAAGATTTATGCGACTAAATATACTATCAATCAAATGAAACTAGAAGGAATTAATGATAAAAACTTAAATCTAATAGAAGCCCACAAAAAGATTGTTTTTGATAAAGATTTAAGCGTATTTCCAATAAATGTTAATCATTCAGTGCCAGATGCTGTTATGTATGTTCTAAATACTAAAGATGGTGCTATCGCCTATACTGGTGACTTTATTATCGATCCATCAATGATGGGAGCATATAATATGGACTTAGGGAAAATTGCTTACGTCGGTAAACAAGGTGTTTTAGCACTATTATGTGAATCATCATTTTCAGAAAACATTGGCCACACTAGTCCAAGCCATCACATGAGTTCATTTTTTAAAAACGTTATCAATAAAGCAAATGGTAGAGTAATCTTTAGTGTTCTTCATATCCATCTTTATACTATTGAAGGCATCTTTAATGCTGCTAGAAATACTCATCGTAAAATTGTCATCATGGGTAAGAAACTGCAAAACATTATCAATATGGCTATTAAAGAAAAATATATGACAGTCGGCGAAAATCTAATTGGTGATTTATCAAATATTGAAGATGAAAATGCTATCTTACTAGTATGTGATGATCGTTCTCATCCCTATAACGCCATAGAAAAAATAGTAGCTGGCAATGATAAATTTATCAAACTAAGAAGCAGTGACACTTTCTGTTTTGCTGAACCAAAATATGATGAAAACGAAAAAATTATCGTAAAATTAGAAAATGAACTAGCATACAAAGGAATTAATACAATTAGTATTCCTAAAGATAAAGGCATTTCCCTTCATGCTTCATCAGAAGACTTAATGCTAATGATAAATCTTCTAAAACCCAAATACTTTATGCCCGTAAAAGGCGAGTACCGTTACATGGTCGGAGCAGCAAACTTAGCAAGTGACTTAGGTTACAAAAAAGAAAATATCTTACTAAAACAAAATGGTGATATAGTAACTATCACTAATAAAAAACTAGAAGATAACTTTGAGCACATGTTCATAGATGATGTTTTAATTGATGGAACAAGCTCTGATGATGTAGGTGACCTAGTAATCAAAGATAGAGAAATGCTATCAGAAAATGGTATAGTTCTAGTAAGTGCAACTTTATCTAAAAAAGATAAACATGTTATCGTGGGTCCTGAAGTAACTACAAGAGGTTTCATCTACGTTAAAGACAGTAAAGAAATGATTGAAGAAATTAAAAGAATATCTCTAGAAGTAATTATCAACAACACCAATAACGGCTACGTAGATTATAACAACATCAAAGCCGAAATAAGAGAGAAACTAGGTAAATACTTCTACGTAGAAACTGAATGTAAACCAATGATAATCGCTGTAATTCAAGAAATATAAGAGGAAGTAACATGAAAAAAAATAATAAAGAAATTAGAAAAGAAATTAAAACTAAAAGTGGAAAAACTATCAAAGAATTTAAAGAATTTATCTCTAAAGGTAACGTAATAGACTTAGCAGTAGGTGTAATTATTGGTGGTGCTTTTAGTAAAATTGTCTCATCACTAGTAAATGACATCATCATGCCTTTAATTGGTATCGTAATTGGTGGTATTAACTTAACAAATCTCACCCTAAAACTAGGGGATGCTACGGTAAACTACGGTGTATTTTTACAAAACATCTTAGACTTTCTAATAGTAGCACTATGCATCTTTATATTTGTAAAAATAATTAATAAATTTAATCGTAAAAAAGAAACACCACCAGCTCCACCTAAAAAAGATGATAAAACTATTCTTTTAGAAGAAATAAGAGATTTACTAAAAAAGAAATAAATCTTTACAAAAGTCTTACATAATAGACTTTTTCTTTTTCATCAAATAAAGTATAATTCTTTTGTGAGGTAGAAAATGAAGAAGTTTTTAAGTTTAATAATCCTAATTAGTGTATTTAGCCTATACACATATATAAATGAAAATAATAAAGTACCAGATACTTTAAGTGCTACGAATATAACTATGGAAAATATTCCCGCATACACTGACAAAGCCTATATCGAAATAAATAATAATGAGCCAAGCTTTAATAGTTTAACAACTGAGTCTTTTGAACTTTATGGTGATTTAGATGATCTTGGTAGGTGTACTGTTGCGTATGCATCTCTAGGAAAAGACTTGATGCCAACTGAAAAACGTACTGGTATCGGCATGATTAAACCAAGTGGCTGGCACACAGTCAAATACGATATAGTTGATGGTAAATACCTATATAATAGATGTCATCTAATCGGCTTTCAATTAACTGGCCAAAATGCCAACAAAAACAATTTGATAACCTGCACAAGACAAACCAACAGTCAAACTATGCTAGAATTTGAAAATAAAGTAGCAGACTATATTAAAGAAACAAACAATCATGTTATGTACCGTGTTACCCCAATCTTTGAAAACGAAAACCTTCTAGCAAGTGGAATTCACATGGAAGCCTTAAGCGTTGAAGATAACGGAGCCGGATTAAAATTCAATGTCTACGTCTATAATGTTCAAGACGGAATTGAAATAAATTACCTAAATGGAGATAGTAAATTAAAATAGTTGTCAATAAAATGTCTAAAATTAACCTATAACGATGTTTTATTAAAAAAATTATATTATATTAGTATTAATAGGAGAGTGATTAAAATGTTATATCCATCAGTTGATAAAATCTTAAATCAAATTGACAGTAAGTACAAATTAGTTCATGTAATAGCAACTCGTGCCAAACAAATCCAGGAAACTGGCTGGTTACAAATGAAAGAAAACGAATATAAAAACAAAAAGGAACTAGGTAGAGCACTAGAAGAGATAGAAGCCGGACTAATCAAGATAAAATAGGGAAATAAACCTATTTTTTCTTTATAAAAAAACTAAATTATACTATAATAAATGTAGGTGAAATATATGAAAAAAGTTATTCTAATTGATGGAAATAATCTAATGTTTAGAAGCTACTATGCAACCCTTTATAGTGGCTCTATTATGAAAAATAGCAAAGGTGTAGTAACTAATGCCCTATATGGTTTTACAACCATGATTAATAAAATAATTGAAGAAGAAAAGCCCAAATATATGGCCGTAGCGTTTGACATCGGTAAAAATTTTAGACACGAAAAATATGACCATTACAAAGAAGGAAGAAGAGAAACCCCTGAAGATTTAAAATCTCAAATGGTAATTGCTCGCAAAATATTAGACGCTATGGGTATTAAACACTATGAAGTAGAAAACTTTGAAGCAGATGATATCATTGGTACTATCGCTGCCTATGCTGATAAAGACCCGGAGTTTGACGCAACAATTGTCTCATCAGATCGTGACCTATTGCAATTAATAAGCGATGTAGTAGATGTAAAACTCCTAAAACAAAAAGGCTACGTAAGATATAATCCAGTAACATTTAAAGAAGACTATGGCATCGACCCAATAAGAATAATTGATCTAAAAGCCTTAAGTGGTGATGCATCTGATAACGTTCCTGGTGTTAAAGGAATTGGTGAAAAAACGGCTTTAAAACTTTTAAAAGAATATGGCTCTCTAGAAAACATCTATGCAAATATTGACATGATTAAAGGTAGTGTCCATGACAAACTAGTAAACGACCGTGACAGTGCTTTCTTTAGTAAAGACATTTGTACTATTTATAAAGAAGTACCTCTAAAAGATGAATTAAAAGACATGGTATATACTGGAAGCACACCAATGCTAGATGAACTATTTGCAGAACTAGAGTTTTATTCACTACTAAAAAAGATTCCTCAAAAAGAAAAAAACTATCAAAAAGAATACAAAATTCTAAAAGATGTAAACGAAATAAAAAAAGACAAAATTATTTCTTATTATATAGAATGTGACAAAGAAAACTATCACCTAGCAAATATTCTTGGCGCCGGCGTATATGATGGTGAAAACTTATTTTACGTAGAAAAAGAAAAAGTTAAAGAAGTTATTGATTATATAAAGGACAGTATAAAATATACCTACGATCTAAAAAAGAATATGATATTACTAAAAGACTTTAACTTAAATACTATCTTTGATAATATGATAGCAACTTACCTTTTAAACTATCAAATCAAAGAAGACCTAGCTTACTTAATGAACAATGAAGGCATTGATGTTCCTTTTTATAGTGATGCTCTAAAAAATGAAGAAGACCTAAAAATAGCCGTAACTTTAAAAGCTAAATACATTTATGATACAAGAGATGATCTTATCAAAAAACTAAAAATGGAAGAAATGTTTGACTTATTTAACAATGTAGAAATGCCTCTAGTTAAAGTTCTAGCAAAAATGGAATTTAACGGAATTAAATGTGACAAAGACATTCTAAAAACTATGAATGATGAAGTAGGCAAGAAAATAGAGAACATCCAAAATGAAATATATTCTTATGCTAAAGAAGAATTTAATGTATCTAGTCCAAAACAATTAGGTGTAATTCTCTTTGACAAAATGGGACTACCATATCCTAAAAAGCTTGTAAAAAATAAATCATACAGTACTGATGCCAGCATCCTAGAAAAACTAATTGGTGTTCATCCAATCATTGAACTAATTCTTGAATATCGTAATTTAGCAAAATTAAAAAGTACTTACCTAGAAGGTTTAAACAACTATATTTTAGCTGATGGTAAAATTCATACAATCTACAAACAAACCTTAACAAGAACAGGTAGACTATCAAGTGCTGAGCCAAACCTTCAAAACATTCCAACTAGAGATGAAACAGAGCGTAAAGTACGTAAAGCATTCATCCCTGAAAAAGACATCTTTGTAAGTGCTGACTACTCTCAAATAGAACTAAGAGTCTTATCACACATCAGTAACTCTGAAGAAATGATTAACGCTTTTAAAAACGATGAAGACATTCATAAAGCTGTCGCAAGTGATATTTTTGATGTTCCTAAAGAAGAAGTAACAAAATCTATGAGAAGAACAGCTAAAGCCGTAATTTTTGGAATTGTTTATGGTATCAGTGGTTTTGGCCTAGGTGAAAACTTAAATATCAAACCAGTAGATGCCAAAAAGTTTATTGACAAATACTTAGAAAAATATCCAGGCGTCAAAAAATATATGGATGAAATCAAAGAAGAAGCCCATATCTATGGCTCAGTAAGAACTTTATTTAACCGCAAAAGAACCATAGAAGAACTAAATAATAAGAACTACATGATTAAAATGGCTGGTGAAAGAATAGCCCTTAACACGCCAATCCAAGGAACAGCCGCCGACATCATAAAAATGGCAATGATTAAAATAGACGAAAAAATGACCGAAGAAAACTTTCAAAGTAAAATGCTCTTACAAATTCACGACGAACTTGTATTTGACGTAGTAAACAGTGAAAAAGAAAAACTAGTTAACTTAATTAAAACTGAAATGGAAAACATTGTCAGTCTAAAAGTTCCTCTAAAAGTAAGTATTGACTCAGGGACTGACCTTTACGAAGCAAAGTAGGAGATAATTATGCCAGAATTAGCAGAAGTAAGAACCGTAGCAAGCACCCTAAAAAGAAAACTTATTGGTAAAACCGTTACGGACACCATCATAATTTATCCTAAAATCATTGAACCAGAAAGCATGCCCCTAAATAATTTAATAGGCTGCACTTTAAAAGACATTGAAACGAAAGGCAAATACTTATTATTTAACTTTGGCACGCTTACCTTAATAAGTCATTTAAGAATGGAAGGTAAATACTTCATTAAAGAAAAAGCTGACCCCATTGAAAAACACGAGCACATTATAATTAACTTTGACAACGTTTCTCTAAGGTATCATGACACTAGAAAGTTTGGTAGAATGTGCATCGTAAATAAGGAAGATATCATGAATTATCCAGCCCTAAAAAAGCTAGCTGATGAGCCATTTACAATGGACAAAGAAAAACTTTACTCTCACATTCACGCCAAAAGCAAACCCATCAAAAGTTTACTTTTAGAACAAGACATCATCGCCGGCCTAGGTAACATCTATGCTGATGAAGTACTATATCAATCAAAAATTAGTCCATTTAGACTAGGTAATACAATCACTTTAGAAGAATGTGACAACATTATAACTAGTGCCAAAGAAATTTTAACCAAAGCAATAGAAGAAGGTGGAACAACCATTAAAAGTTACACCTCATCCCTAGGCGTAATTGGAAACTATCAAAATTTTCTAAAAGTCCATAAAAAAGAAGGACAAGCCTGCAAATGCGGCACTATCATTAAAAGAATCAAGTTAGGTGGTCGCAGTACTTATTACTGTGAAAACTGTCAAAGATAAAAAAATAGCTAAGTAGAGCTAAAACTTTTAGTATAAATAATAAAATAAATATGATAAAATGATAATAGAGGTATAGTTATGAGTGATAAAACAAGTATGGTTTTAGGAATTATCTATATTATTGTGGCAATTATTTTAATTGTCTTATGTTTAGTGCTTGTTGATAAACACAACAAAAAGAAATACGAAGAAATCTTAAGAGAACTAGAACGTAACAAAAATCTTATATTATCTGGCTCAATTCTTACAGAACTAAACAAACTATCAACTTTAATCAATAACAAAGATCTAGAAAAAAGTTATATAATTTGGCAAAATCGTTATAAAAAGATTAAAGAAGAAGATATTCCAGACTTAGATGATAAACTAAACGAATTAGAAAATCTCTTTAAAACACGCAAGTTTCGCAAAATAAACGAAGCAATCGCAAAACTAGAACTAGAGCTTTACTACGTAAAATCCAAAAGCGAATTCTTACTTAGAGACATCAAAGAAATAACTTTAAGCGAAACCAAAAATAGAGAAATAATCACAAGACTAAAAAAAGATTACCGCGAAATATATCTAAAATATCATCATAATATAGATGACTATGAGCTAATAAAAAAAGCTATTGAACTCCAATTTGAAAACGTAGATAAACTATTTGCATCTTTTGAATTAACAATGGAAAATAATGCCTATGCCGAAGCACCTAAAATAGTAAAAGCCCTAGATGATGCCGTAGGTAACCTAAAAGTTGTAATAGATGAGTCTCCTAGTGTCATTGTTATGGGCAAAAAACTAATTCCTGAAAAAATTGCTGACATTGAAAGAATCAGTAATAAACTAATTAGTGAAGGCTATAACTTAGACTATCTAAATATTGACTATAATATCTCAGAAGCCGAGAAAAAAATTGCTGATGTTTTTGATAGACTAAACGTCCTAAATCTAACTGACAGTGTAATGGAACTAGAAACCATCGTAAACTACTTTGATGAACTATATAATGACTTTGAAAAAGAAAAAGATAGCAAAAAAGCCTATGAAGAAAATGCCCGTAAAATTGGAGTTAAATGCAAAAAGCTCCTAGCAATCATCAAGAACTTAACATCAAAAATAGAAGACATCAAATATAGCTATGACTTAAACGATGATGAAGTAAAAATTATAGATGAACTAAATTTAAATATCAAATCCATTCAAAGTGACTACGAAGTTGTAGTAGAAAACTATCGTAATAAATCTTTCGCATACTCAAAACTAAACGATGAACTAGTTAATCTAAACTTCCGTCTAGTTAAAGAAGAAGACAAACTAGAACTAACACTTAGAAATCTAAGCAGTCTAAAAGAAGATGAAATTCGTGCAAGAGAGCAGTTAGATGAAATTAGAGAAATCTTTAAAAAATGTGAAAACGCTCTATTATCATACAAACTACCAGTAATTCCTAAAGAATACTACACTGAAACTCTAGAAGCATCTGATGCCCTAGATAATATGATAAATGAACTAAACAAAAAACCAATATCTATTAAAGTATTAAATATTCGTGTAGATACAGCAAGAGACCTAGTCTTAAAACTATACAAAACAACAACAGACTATATTAAAGCCGCTAGACTAAGTGAAAATACTATTGTCTATGGAAACAGATTTAGAAGTGAAAACATCAAAGTCGATGCTGGCCTTGCAAAAGCTGAAAAAGAATTCTATAAAGGAAATTATAAAAATAGTCTAGAACTAGCAATAAACGCTGTAAGCGAAGCTGATCCAGACATTCACAGTAAAATATTAAAAGTAAGTAATAAATAAGCGTCAAGCTTATTTTTGCTCATGTAAACAAATAAAGGAGTAATTAAAAATGATATATTTAGATTATAGTAGTACAACCCCAGTACTTAAAGAAATACTAGAAAGCTTTAACAAAGTAAGTACTGACTATTTTGCCAATCCTAATAGTCTTCATTCACTTGGAATTAAATCCCATGAACTTCTTTTAAATGCCACAAAACAAATAAGTAGCTTACTAAAAATTAAAGAAAACGAAGTAATCTATACAAGTGGTTCAACCGAAAGTAACAATATGGCAATTATCGGTCTAGCCCTAGAAAAAGGCAAAAGAGGCTCACACATTCTAACCAGCAAACTAGAACATGAAAGCATCTATGAAATTTGTTCTTACCTAGAAAAAAATGGTTTTATCATTGACTATGTAAACAACGATGAAAATGGCATAATTGACTTTGAAGACCTAAAAAAGAAAGTAACGAGTGATACAATTTTAGTTACAATAGGCGCTGTAAATAGTGAAATGGGCATCAGACAACCCCTAAAAATAATCAAACAAGTAATTAATAAAGAAAACCCTAACTGTATATTTCACAGTGATATGACTGCTGCCGTCGGTAAAATACCAATCAATCTTGCAGACGTAGACATGGCATCATTTGACAGTCAAAAAATCTATGGAGTTAAAGGAATTGGTATGCTATACAAAAATACTAAAGTCAAAATAAAACCATTATTCTATGGCTCAAAAAACGAACTAAGACCAGGAACCCCAATAGTTCCACTAATCGCATCTTTCTCTAAAGCCCTAAGAATTGCCTTAGAAGACATACCAGCTAAAAACGAAAAAGTAACTAAACTAAACGAAAAAATCTGCAATAAATTAAAAGAATATCCAAAGATACTAATCAATAAAAATAAAAATACCATTCCTTATGTACTAAATATAAGTCTAATGAACATTAAACCAGAAACCTTTATTCACGCCCTAGAAAAACATGAAGTTTATGTTGGTAGCAACACTGCCTGTGCTAGTGGTAAAATGAGCCCGACTGTATTTAACCTATATCGTGATAAAGTAAGAGCACTTACTACCATTAGAATTAGTTTATCTTACTTAACAACCACCGAAGAAATAGATGAATTCTTAAAAATCTTTAATAATGTCTATACCAAACTAAGCGAGCTAGCAGACAAAGCCCAATAAAAAAGTATTTACTACCAAAAAATCCGTGTTATAATAATTAACGTTTACAAAGGAGTTACCATGGAAAAAATAATAATAATTAAATACGGTGAACTAACTACCAAAAAAGATAATATTAATTTTTTTATAAATGCCTTAAGAGATAATATAAAAAAATCTCTAAAAGATATCGATAACAAGATTATCTATGACCACGGCAGAATGTTTATTGAAACAAGCAACTACGAAAACGTTTTAAACATCTTAAAAAAAACATTCGGCATTCATGAAATAAATATCGGCTATAAACTAAAAACTAACAGCTTAGAAGAAATAAATGCTGAACTACTAAACTTACTCAAAGACAAAGAATTTAAAACTTTCAAAGTAACTACTAAAAGAAGTGATAAATCATACCCAATAAATAGTATGGAAATAAGTAAAAAAGTAGGAGGTACCATTCTAAAGAATATCTCAAATATAGAAGTAGACGTTCATAACCCAAACCTAGAAATAAATATTGAAATCAGAAAGAATGAAGCCTATATCTATTTTGAAAAAATCAAAGGTATCGGTGGTTACCCAGTTGGCACCCTAGGAAAAGGCCTGCTGATGTTAAGTGGTGGTATTGACTCACCAGTAGCTGGCTACCTTGCTATGAAAAGAGGAATTAAATTAGAATGCATATACTTTGATAGTCCTCCTCATACCAGCAAAGAAGCCTTAAACAAAGTAAAAGAACTAGCAAGCATCTTATCTACTTACCAAAATGATATTAAACTTCACATCATTCACTTTACCGAAATTCAAGAACAAATCTATAAAAACTGTCCAAAAGAATATATGATCACAATCATGAGAAGGCAAATGTATCGCATCGCTGAACTACTAGCAAGAAGAGAAAACTGTAAATGTATTATTAATGGTGAAAGTATTGGCCAAGTAGCAAGTCAAACCCTAACCAGCATAAGTACTATTAACGAGGTTATAACAACTCCAGTAATAAGACCAGTATGCTGCCTAGATAAACTAGAAATTATAGACATTGCCAAAAAGATAGATACTTATGAAACCAGCATTTTACCATACGAAGACTGCTGTACTATCTTTGTTCCTGAACATCCCGTAATTAACCCCGAAAGAAAACTAGCAAGAACATACGAAGAAGCCTTTGACTTTAGAACTCTAAACTTACAATCAGTAAAAAATAAAAATACTATTAAATTACCTGAAGAAAAATCTGAGTTTTCTAATATTTTATAAAAATCTACCCATAATATAATGGGTGGTTAAAAGTGAAAGATTATAGTGTATTAAAAAAAGAAAGATTAAAAGACTACACTAACGATTATGGCTACAACTTTAAAGAAATAGAACCAGATATATTCAAAGAATATTTTAAACCCCATAATCAAAACTTTACTAATATCAAAAGAAAATAATATGACAACCACACGTCATATTTTTTCTTGCCTAAGTCATTGACACACGCAAGTAAGGATCTATGTGAGAAAAAAAGTTTAATCATTTTTGCATGAACACTGTCAAATGATGGAGTCCTATTTTTTTGTTAAAAATTCAAAAAATGACATATTAGTTTAATAAAAGTGGTAAAACTCTTTTTTTTTTGATAAAATTAAAACGGGTGAAAGAAATGAAAATTTTAAGTGTAAATGCTGGATCATCTTCATTAAAGTTTACTTTATTTGAAATGCCAGAAGAAAAAGAAATAATAAGTGGGGTTTTTGAAAGAATAGGAGAAGAAACATCTTTATATTCAATTAAAATGAATGGTGAAAAAATTAAAAAAGACTGCGTTTTAAAAAATCATGAAGAAGCAGTAAAAATTTTAACAGAAGAATTAATCAATTATAATGTAATAAAAGACTTACATGAAATTGGTGGAGTAGGACATAGAGTAGTTCATGGTGGCGACAAGTATGCCGACAGTGTAATAATTACTGAAGATGTAACAAACACTATCCGTAACTTATTCCATCTAGCACCATTACATAATCCATCAAATCTAATGGGAATTGAAGCATTCCAAGAATTTATTCCAGATGCTAAAGAAGTAGCTGTATTTGATACTGGCTTCCATCAAACAATGCCAAAAGAAAATTACATGTATGCAGCACCTTACGAATGGTATGAAAAATATGGTGTAAGAAGATACGCATACCATGGAATTAGTCATCAATATATTACTGAGTACATGCAAAATTATTTAGGTAAGAAAGATGTAAATCTAATTACTTGTCACTTAGGTGGTGGCTGCTCAATGTATAGTATTAAAGATGGAAAATGCTTTGATACATCAATGAGCTTCTCAACTAACTCAGGACTAATCATGGGAACTCGTTCAGGAGACATTGATGCATTTATCGTTCCTTATGTTATGAAAGAATCAGGAATGACTATGGAAGAAGTACTTGACAGCTTAAATAAAAAAGGTGGACTTCTTGGTGTATCAGGAATCAGTAATGACTCAAGAGACATTGAAGAAGGTGTAGAATCAGGAAATGAAAGATGCATTTTAGCTCAAGAACTATTTACAAACAGAATAGTTGGCTACATTGGCAAACTAGCAATCTTCATGGACAAAATAGATGCAATCTGCTTTACTGGTGGAATTGGTGAAAACTCAAGTATGACAAGAAAAGATATAATTAATAAATTATCTAAACTAGGAATTGTCTTAGACGAAGAAGCTAATAACACTCGTGGCAAATTCACATTAATTACTAAAGAAGAATCTAAAATACCATGCTACATAGTTCCTACTAACGAAGAACTAATGATAGCAAAAGATACATACAACTTAGTAAAATAGAAATAAGGAGGGAAGTTAATTGAAAGAAAAAAGTATATATAAAAAAATTAGTAAATACGATAATATAGTATTAGCAAGGCATATAGGACCTGACCCAGACGCGGTATGCAGTCAGCTAGCCTTAAAAGAATCTATTAAATTAACTTTTCCTAATAAAAATGTTTATGCAGTAGGCTTAAGTGTATCAAGATTTAAATATTTTGGCGCACTAGATCACATAGATGATAGTACCCTAGAAAACGCACTTTTAATCGTACTAGACGTTCCAAATATCGCTCGTATAGATGGTGCAAATATCAAAAATTATGCAGAAGTAATTAAAATAGACCACCATCCCTATGAAGACAAAATGGGCAAACTAGAAATTGTTGATACAACATCATCTTCTACCTGTGAATTAGTTTCATTACTAATAAATAAAACTAAACTAAAAATGAATGACAAAATAGCTGAAAACCTATATTTAGGTCTGGTTGCTGACTCAGATAGATTCTTACTATCTACGACAACATCAAGAACTTTAGATGTTGCCTCATACTTAGTAAAAAATTATAATATAGATCTAAAAGAAAGCTACAAACATCTATATGATAGACCACTAAATGAATTTCGTTTTCAAGGCTACCTAGCAATTAATATGACTGTAACCGAAAATGGCTTTGCTTACATGAAAATAACCAATGAAATGATTAAAGAATTCGGTGTTGATGCTGGAAGTGCCTCTAACATGGTAAATAATTTTAATTACATTAAAGAAGTTATTGCCTGGTCATTTGTCTCATACGACGAAAAACAAGAACTTTACAAAGTAAATATACGTTCAAGAGGACCAGTTATTAATGAAATAGCTTCACACTTTAACGGTGGAGGTCATAAATTTGCCTCAGGTGCAAGAATAAAAAATGAAGATGACATAAACAAACTATTTAAAGAACTAGATGAAGCTTGTAAGACTTATAAGGAGACTAACGCATAGTCTTCTTTTTTTCTTTAAATATTTAATATACTTTGATAAAATATAACTAGAAGGTGATATACAAATGAAAGACTTAAAAGTAGTATTTATGGGTACACCAATCTTCAGTGTCCCAATCCTAGAAAACCTAATAAAAAATACCAATGTTGTATTAGTAGTAACTCAAAAAGATGCTCCTGTTGGCAGAAAAAAAATTCTAACTCCATGTGAAGTAAAAAAATGTGCCTTAGAACACAACATCAATGTCTTTAGTCCAGCAAACATTAAAGAAGACCATCAAATAATTAAAGACTTAAATCCTGATGTTATTATAACCTGTGCTTATGGTCAAATAATCCCCAAAGAGGTCTTAGATATCCCAAAATATAAATGTATTAACATCCATGCATCACTATTACCAAAATATCGAGGCGGAGCACCAATCCATAGAGCAATCATGGACGGGGAAACCAAAACCGGCATTACTTTAATGTACATGGACGAAAAGATGGATAGTGGAGATACTTTAGTACAAGAAAAAGTAGAAATAACTAAAAATGATAATATAGAAACTCTATCACTAAAACTATCTAATTTAGGATCAACCATGATTATCAAATACCTAGAAGATATCATAACTGGTAAAATAAAAGGCGAAAAGCAAGATGAAAGCAAAGTAACATTTGCTAAAATAATTAAAAGAGCAGATGAACAACTTAACTTCTTAGAAAGTGCCACTGCAAACTTCAACAGATTTAGAGCATTATCACCAAGTCCGCTTCCATACTTTATCCTAGATGAAAAAGAATATAAAGTAGCTGAGTGTGAAGTCACTAGTGAAACAGGAACGCCAAATACTATTATTAAAGAAGAAAAAGATAGTATTACCATCGCGTGCCAAGAAAATAGTCTTAAAATAACCAAAATTAAACCAGTTGGTAAAAACATTATGACAATTAAAGAATTTAAAAACGGTTATAAAGAAAATCTCTTAGGAAAGAAAGTAAACTAATATGAAAGAATTAAAAAATCTATGGCAAAATCCTCAATATCAAGCACTAATAAAACTACTTTTATGGGCAATCTTTTTTATAATACTAATTTTACTTATGCGCTTATCACCAAAATTAGATGACGGCGAAAAAAAAGAAGTAGAAACTCCAAAGATAACCTACAAAGAAATAAAAAATAAATTTGTTTCATCAAAATTAGAAATAGAATATCAAGTAAACGAAGAAGAAGGTAAACTAATCTATCAAGATAATACCCTTTATTCATCACAAACTAGTAATCTAAACGAAGAATACTTAAATCCAGCTAAATTAATAAATTTATTAGATGCAAACGAATACATCCTAAAAGTAAAGGATGAAGAAAATGTGTATATCTATGACATCAACGAAACTAAAATAGAGGTTTCAACCAAAGAAGATAAAATAACAAAAGTCACAATTACAGGGGCTACTGACACGTATAATATAACTTATAAATATGAATAAAGAGGTAATATGAAAAATAAAAAAATTCAAATAATTAAAATAATAATAGTAGGTATAATATTTATTTTAATAAACAATAAAATAACTGGCTTTAACATTAAAAGCATAATAACTGACATTGTGCTTTTTATAGGTATAGCAATAATCGTGTTTTATGTTGGCACTAAAAGAAAAAATCCAAACATTGATTTTGAAAACTTAAAAAATCAAGATTGTGAAGATAAGCTGGAACTAATGGGACTAACCACAAGTGAATTCAAAAATCAAGCTTTTAAAATATTTACTGACACACTAACAGCATATATGAATTTTGATGAAGAAACCTTAAAACAAAATGTTACTGGTCAAACATACTTTAACTATCTAAACGAACTTGAAACACTAAAACAAAGAAATGAACAAAATATCTTAAAAGACTTTGAAAAAATCGAAATTAAAATTCCAGCAGCAGAAGAAGACAACGATGTAACAGTTATTATGGCATACATACATATCATATTATATGATTACATAATTGATACAAACACTAATAAAGTGATAAAGGGAAGTTCTACCAGTAAAGTAGACAAAGAATATATGGTAACTTTTGCTAAAGATTCTAGTAATGACCCATTAGTAATCTGCCCAAATTGTGGTGAAAAAATCGTAGTTCATGAAAATGGTAGATGTGAATATTGTAACGCAGTAGTAGATTATATACCTGATAGATTCATAATAACAAACATCGAGTGCAATAAATAATTGACCAACATTTAAAAATATTATAGAATATTATTAGAAAAAATAGGTGAGAATTATGAACGAAAATATAGTCAAATCTAAAGAAAATAGAAGAAAAATATATATATCACTATTAGTGACTGTAATCTGCCTTATTGGTCTTACGTACGCACTATTTACGATATTTTTAAAACAAACAGAAAATAATAGTCTAGCAACAAGAACCTGTTTTAGTACATCTTTAACTGAAGCAACAAGCAAGATAACATTAGACAAAGCTTATCCTTTAACCCACGAAAAAGGCTTAGAAACAACACCTTTTACTTTCAAATTAACAAATAACTGTGATAAGCCAGTAAAAGTATACGTTACAATAGATAGCACATACAGAACTAGTACTAGTTCATCATATTTAAGTGATAGTTATATAAGAGAAAATATAAATTTAAAAGGAGAAACAACCGCACCCTCAGTAATATTAACAGAACAAACTTTAAAAGAAATAGATAATGGCAATCAAGGTTATGTAATAAAAGAAACTTGGCTAGAAGCTAATGAAGAAAAAGAATATGACTTAAGACTATGGATGGATGAAAGCGTAACCGTAGAACAAGGTTTAAATAAAACCTGGAAAGGTAGCGTAGTAGTTAGTGCGGTAGCAGAAACTAAGTTACCAACTTGGGATAACCCTGAAGATGGGACATTACTTGCAGCAATCAAAAATAAAAACACTGTTACTACACCTACAACAACACCTGGTGCCGAAATTTCAGGAGATACTGAGGCATTACTAGCAAGCACAGCAGATGACTACGGGACATCTTATTATTTTAGAGGTGCAGTAGAAAATAATTACGTTGAATATGCCAATATGTGCTGGAGAATAGTAAGAGTTACAGGCAATGGTGCTATAAAATTAGTTCTATATAATTATAATGGATTAACCACCACTAATAATACTCCAACAAGTAGTACTCCCTGTAATGCGACAGGTGAAGATTATGCTCTAGCTAGATACGAGGGAAATACCTATAAATCAATATTTAATGTTGCTTCTAGCGATAATGCTTATGCTGGCTTTATGTATGGTACGACAGGTGCAAGTAGTTATGCAGATGCTCATGCTAATACTACTCCAAGTACGATATTAACTAATTTAAATAAATGGTATACGAATATACTTTCTAAACAAACTAATTTTAACAAAGAACAACTAGCAGATACAATCTGGTGTAATGATAAAAGTGTAGTAACAGATGGAGCATTTAATCCATCTCCCAGTATTATCGGAAATGTTGGAACCAACTACGGATTTGGAACAAATATAAACTATTATGGTAGTTATTATAGATTGTTATCTGCTAGTGAAAGTTCTGGAAAAGGCCCCAACTTAATATGCCCAAATGATAATAATGGTGGGAAATTATCTAAATTTACTGTAAGTGATACAGAATATGGTAATGGAGCTTTAAAAAATTACGCTAAAATTGGACTACTAACATCAGATGAAGTAGCATTTGCTGGTGGTGCTATTGAAAAAACAAATTCAACGTATTATTTAGGGAAAAATACTAATCCAAGTTATTGTTGGACTTTATCTCCTGATATTTTTTCTAAATTTGGTGAATCTGGCTTGTTTTATGGTACTTTACTTAGCGATGTAGGGGTTGAAAGTAGTTTTGGATTATGTCCATCGCTATCACTTGTCTCAGATATCAAAATATCATCAGGCACTGGTACAGCAACCGCCCCATACAAAATAGCCGCTTAATTTAAATTAATAATTAATCACAAAGTCTACCATACATCGTAGACTTTTTTCTTTTTTTTTAGTACAATTATATCGTGAGGTAAACTATGAAGAATATGAAAGCTAAGATCTTTGTTAATTCTATAACAATGGTTAGAGTTATTGGAACCCTAATTATGCCATTTGTAAGTATGATAATGACTCCTAGTGAAGTTATATTTTATATTATCATCTTACTATTAACAGACAGCATAGACGGCATTATGGCTAGAAGATTAAATGCCTGCACAACATTTGGAGCTCTTCTAGATGCAGTTGCTGATAAACTTTTAGGTATAGCGACTCTAGCAGTTCTAGCTTTTAGTTATCCAATAATGTTTTTACCAATTATAACCGAAACCCTTATTTGTTTAATAAATACCAATGGAGCTGCAAATGGGGGCTCAACCGAAAGTTCATTCTTAGGAAAATTCAAAACTTGGATTTTTGGTATCGCAATAGTCTTTGGTTTCTTTACACTATATTCAGAAGACATCATTTTATTATTTAATGAAACGACCAAAATAGGTAATGAATTAATTAATCTTTTTACATACATAATAAAACATAAAGAACCAGTTATTTCTATACTTGCATCAGTTTGTGCTGGCTGTGATATCATGGTAGCAGCTGACTACCGTTCAAGAAATAAAAGTGAAATCAAGAAAGCCAAAGAGCAAGGCCTAAAAGCCAAAGAGTACCAACTTAAGAAAAAAGATGATTTACTATTTGCTTTATTTGACACCGAATATTATCAAAAAACTAAAAAAGAACCACTATTACAAAGGTTAGGAGAGGAAAAGAAAAATGAGAAAAAATCTAAAAGAAAATAAATACTTTCAAATCGGTTTAACTGCTTTTATCGTTATAGCAGCAGCTATCGTATTTTATTTTTTAATATTTAAACTAGGACTTATCTATGCATATCTAAAAGCCTTTATTGGTTTCTTTACACCATTTATCATCGGCTTCATCTTTGCATATTTATTAAATCCAATAGTTAATTTCTTTAATAAAAAAGTAATATCTAACTGTTTTAAAAATTCTAAGTTAAAAGAAGATAAGAAAAACAAACTAATAAATAACATAAGTATCTTTGTAACAATCATTATTTTCTTAGGAATAATTATCTTACTATTTAGCTTTATCCTACCAGAACTATTAAAGAGTATTGAAAAAATTGGTCTTAATATGCCAAGCTATATTAATGAAGCTAAAAACTATTTACTTGCTAGATTAAAAGATCATGAAGAAATTCAAAAAATTGTATTAAATAACTATGATGCAATTAATAACTATCTAACTAACATTTTAAATACTAAACTTTTACCACAAGTAGAAGAGTGGTTGGTAGTACTTTCTGACGGGGTCTTTGGTGCTGTTAAAGTCATCTTTAATATTGTTATGGGCTTCGTAATTTCTATCTATTATCTTGCTGATAAAGAAAGCTTTATTAATGGAACTAAGAGATTAACCTATGCAGTCTTACCAGTAAAAAGTGCTAATAAAGTAATTGAAAATGCTAGACATACAGATTTTATCTTTGGTAACTTTATCATTGGTAAACTTCTAGATGGTGCTGTAATTGGTTTTATAACCTTTGTTTTCTTAACAATCTTTGGCTATCCATACTCACTATTAATTGGAGTTTTAATTGGTGTAACTAATATGATTCCATACTTTGGCCCATACATTGGTACCATTCCAAGTGCCTTATTAATCCTTATGGATAGTCCAGCTAAATGTTTAGTATTTATTCTATTTATAATAGCCTTACAACAAGTAGATAGTTACCTAATTGAACCAAGACTATGTGGCTCAAGAACTGGTCTAAAAAGTTTCTGGGTTCTAGCATCAATCTTACTTTTTGGTAACGCTTTTGGTATCGTAGGTATGCTAGTAGCAGTACCAGTATTTGCTCTTATCTACGGCTATTTAGATAACAAAATTATCAATAGACTAAGAAATAAAAAGTTACCAACTGAAAACGAAGAATATGGCACAATTGAAAGAATAAATTCCGAAACAAATAAAGTGGTAACAAAGAAATAGACTTTTAAATAAGTCTTTTTTGCTATATAATTAAGTGGGGTGCATTAATGCAAAATATATATAATTATGATTATCAAGAATTAGAAAATAAATTAATAGAGCTTGGCGAAAAAAAATATCGTACTCGCCAAATATGGGAGTGGCTTTACCTAAAAAAAGTCTCATCTTTTAAAGAGATGACTAACTTAGGCAAAGAGTTAATATCAAAGTTAGAAGAAAACTTTGCATTTCCAAACATTAAAATTTTAAAAAAACAAGAAAGTAAACTAACAAACAAATACTTATTTGAACTGTTTGACGGCAACTTCATAGAGGCCGTTCTAATGAGACACGACTATGGGCTTTCAATTTGTGTATCTAGTCAAGTAGGCTGTAATATGGGCTGTGCCTTTTGTGAAAGCGGTAGACTAAAAAAAGTAAGAAACCTAGAAGCTGGCGAAATCATTAGTCAAATTATTCTAGTTTCAAATGATATAAACGAAAGAATTTCAAGTGTTGTCATCATGGGAATTGGTGAGCCATTTGATAATTACGATAACATTATCAAGTTTGTTAAAATCATCAATAACTCTTACGGCCTAGCAATTGGCGCAAGGCATATAACCATTAGTACTTGTGGAATCATCCCTAAAATCAAAGAGTTTATGACTT